>NZ_AMXG01000026.1:0-262823 GCF_000313235.1 Pseudomonas sp. PAMC 26793 | reverse complement strand
GCTTAGGCTCGGTGTGCCCTCACTCCGGCTTTGGACCGTGGGCCGCCGCGATGGGCCATCCTTGGCCCAGCGCGGCTAACCTGGCGTCCTGCCAGGTTACCCACGCTCCAAAGCCTGCGTTCGGCCAGCGTGGTTTAACGGGGCGCCTAAGATCAAGATCAAAAGCAGATCAAGAGCACAGCGGCCTCCCGGCCGGCTTGAGTGTTGAAGAGCAAAATCAAAAGCTAAAGCGGGCACGGTCAAAAATGTGGGAGCGGGCTTGCTCGCGAAGGTCGTTAACGATGACGTGGGCATTCTGGATGAACGCGGCGCTCTCAGGTTTTTCGCGAGCAAGCCCGCTCCCACAGGAAAGCAGCTCTGTTTTCGCTGTGGTCTTTGCTTTTGCGTTTAACACTCAAGCCGGCCGGGAGGCCGCTGTGCTCTTGCTTTTGATTTTGATCTGCGGGCCCCGTCAACCACGATGGCCGCAAGTAGGCACGGTGGAGCGGGTAAATCGGCAAGGATGCCGATTTAGCCGCGCCGGGCCAAGGATGGCCCGTCGCGGCGGCCCGCGGAACCGGGCCGGAGTGCGGGCATGCCGAGCCTAAGCGAGGCACCGAGTGGTGGGGCAAAGACCTTTTGGTTACTTTTGGGGCGTTTGCCAAAAGTGACTCGCTGTAAGAGCGAAACCATAAGTGGCCGTTACCTAAATAACGGATATGTACTCCGTAAAAACCCTCAGAGCACCAAGCTCAAATCCACCCGCCCATCACACACCGGCGGACACCAGTAATACCCCCCAGTCAACGGCTTACTAATGCGATACAACCCATCAACAATCCCATCCTCAAGCCCACTCATCCGCCGCAGTTGCGCTTCAAACGCATCAAACGAATGCCCAAACGCCAGGAACATCAACCCCGCCTGACCATTCTCGGCCCATGGCATCGACCGACGCACCACAAACGCCTCCGGGGTAAAACTCTCCTGGGCCGTACGCTTGGTGTGCGCCGACTCCGGCGCGTCCTCCAGCTCCTCGTTATCACCATGGCGCCGACCAATAATGTGATCCCGCTCCAGAGCCGGCAACGCCGCAAACCCATCCAGATCATGCTGCCACTGCTGGATCGCCGCAAAGCTCGCACCACCCTGCGCCACCGCCGCATCCACCGCCGCATCATCATGCGGATTCTCAGTGCCATCCTCATAGTCGGTCAGGTCAAACCCGGTCTTGTAGCGAAACCCCTCGGTCATCTGCACCAGACCAAACCCCGGCGCCAGGGCCTTCTCGAACGCCCGGCTGCGCAACAGCAGCTCACCACGATCCACACCGTGCAACCAGACCCACAGCGCCTGCTGGGTCGACGGATTCTCCGCCCCCGGCCCGCTCACATGAGGGAACGCCCGCAACCCGTCAATCCGGGCACCAAGGGCATTGACCAGCGGCTCACCAAAACCGACCACCGCATTGGCGTCCACCAACTGCACCAGCGCATCCAGTGCGCCAGGCACGGCATCCAGGGACTCAATGGCAAAAAACAGATGGCGTGCCTGCAACGGCACCGGTGCGGCAAGAATGCCCGGCTGGTACTGACTCATGTGAACTCCTTCAAGAAAGCCGCGCAGTTTACCCGGCGAGCGCCCGATTGTGCTCAAGGTTTTCCAGGGTTCGCGGGTTAATGCGTCTAGCCCTTGCCACACGGGCCGTTGATGGGTGAATCTCTAGTCACGTTTTGCAACCATTCCAGGGGTAGCGACATGACCACCGACAACCTGCTCGCCCAGCTGTTTCCCACTGCCGCCGAGATTCCCGAGCAATTCCGGCTCGCGGCGCCCATTGAACAACGCGATTACCTGGTCGGCGGCCAGTTGCATGTGTGGAACGGCCCCTTGGCCGAAGTGCGCAGCCCGGTGCAGTTGCGCGGCGCCGACGGTGACACGCCGGTGATCATCGGCAGTACCCCGCTGCTGGACGCCGACACCGCCTTGACCGCCCTCGACGCCGCCGTAGCCGCTTACGACCGTGGCCAGGGCGCGTGGCCGACCATGCGCGTGGTGGACCGCATCCAGCATGTCGAAGCGTTTTTGCGGCGCATGCGTGAACAGCGCGAGGCGGTGGTCAAGCTGCTGATGTGGGAGATTGGCAAGAACCTCAAGGACTCGCAGAAAGAGTTCGACCGCACCTGCGACTACATCACCGACACCATCAATGCCCTCAAGGAACTCGACCGCCGCTCCAGCCGCTTCGAGCTGGAACAGGACACCCTCGGGCAAATCCGCCGCGTACCGCTGGGCGTGGCCCTGTGCATGGGCCCCTACAACTACCCGCTGAACGAGACCTTCACCACGCTGATCCCGGCGCTGATCATGGGCAACACCGTGGTGTTCAAGCCCGCCAAGCTCGGCGTGCTGCTGATTCGCCCGTTGCTGGAGGCGTTCCGCGACAGCTTCCCGGCCGGCGTGATCAACGTGATCTACGGCAGCGGCCGCGAGACCGTCAGCGCGCTGATGGCCAGCGGCAAGATCGATATCTTTGCGTTTATCGGCACCAACAAGGCCGCCAGCGATTTGAAGAAGCTGCACCCAAAACCCCACCGCCTACGCGCGGCGCTGGGCCTGGATGCGAAGAACCCCGGGATCGTGCTGCCGCAGGTCGACCTGGACAATGCGGTCAACGAAGCCGTCACCGGTTCGCTCTCGTTCAACGGCCAGCGTTGCACCGCGTTGAAGATCCTGTTTGTGCATGAAGACGTGGTCGACAGCTTTATCGAGAAATTCAACCACAAACTGGCGACCCTCAAGCCTGGCATGCCGTGGGAAGACGGCGTGTCGCTGACACCGCTGCCCGAGCAGGGCAAGGTCGATTACCTCGGCGGCCTGGTGACCGACGCACTGGCCCATGGCGCCAAGGTGGTGAACGAAAATGGCGGCACCCGCCGTGGTTCGTTTTTCTACCCGGCGGTGCTGTACCCGGTGAGCCCGCAGATGCGTGTGTACCACGAGGAGCAGTTTGGCCCGGTGGTGCCGATCGTGCCTTACCGCGACCTGGAGACGGTGATCGACTACGTGCTGGAATCGGACTTCGGCCAGCAACTGAGTATCTTCGGCACCAGCCCGAGGGAAGTCGGGCGCTTGGTGGACGCGTTCGCCAACCAGGTGGGACGGATCAATATCAATGCCCAGTGCCAGCGCGGGCCGGACAGTTTTCCGTTCAACGGGCGCAAGAACTCGGCCGAGGGCACGCTGTCGGTGCATGATGCGCTGCGGGTGTTTTCGATCCGTACCCTGGTGGCGACCAAGTTCCAGGCGAGCAACAAGGAACTGGTCAGCGATATCCTGCAGGAGCGCACGTCGAGCTTTCTGACCACTGATTATATTTTCTGAGCCCGACACCGATCTAAAAATGTGGGAGCGGGCTTGCTCGCGAAAGCGGTGGTTCAGTCGCCGGATGTATTGACTGGCACGCCGTCTTCGCGAGCAAGCCCGCTCCCACATTGGAACTGAGTGAAGCCTGAACAACGAGGTTACCCTGATACCAATGAATCTCCCCCTCTTCGCCCGCCGCTTGCTGCGTCCGTTGCTGGACCCGTATCGGCGCTACCGTCACGCCAAATTGATCCACGCGGTACGGGTTTCCATTGGGTTGCTGGCCACGATCCTGCTGACCACCGGCATCAACCTGCCCCACGGTGAGTGGGCCTCGGTGACGATGTTGATCGTGATCGGCGGTTTGCAGCATCACGGCAATATCGGCAAGAAAGCCGTCGAGCGCGCCTACGGCACGTTGATCGGCGCCAGCGTCGGTTTGTTGCTGGTGCTGCAACAGGCGTATCTGGGGCAGCCGTTGTTGACCTACTTGCTGATGTCGGTGGTGTGCGGGTTCTTTTCCTATCACGCCATCGGCAAGGGCGGATACATCGCGTTGCTGTCGGCCATTACCGTATTTATCGTCGCGGGCCATGGCGATAATCCGATATCGGACGGGCTGTGGCGCACGGTCGACATCCTGATCGGTATCGTCCTGGCCCTGGCGTTTTCCTTCGCCCTCCCGCTGTATGCGGTGTATTCCTGGCGCTACAACCTGGCTAGTGCCTTGCGCGATTGCGCGGCGATTTATAGCCGGATCATCAGCGGCCAGTCGGTCACTGACGATGAGCACCTGAAACTGCTCAACCGCTTGAATGCGGCAATGCTGCAACTGCGCTCATTGATGCCATCGGTGTCCAAGGAAGTGCGGATTTCCATGACCGAGCTGGACACCCTGCAGCGGCATTTGCGGATGTGCATCAGCACCCTGGAGATCCTCGGCAACACTCGTCCCGATCCACGGGACGAGGAAGCGTTGGCGCGTATGCAAGTGGCGTTGAAGGCCGAGCATCGTCAGATCCGGGTGCAGTTGATCGGGATGGCGCGGGCGTTGCAATCCGGGGCTACCGACCGGCTGGAACGGCCGAGCAACACGCCGACCCACGAGCAGACATTTGAAGTGCCGGTGGTCAACGCCCTGGACGGTTACCGGTTATTGACCCTGCAATTGGCGGCGAACATTGATGGCATGCGCCAGCGCCTGGCCAAGAGCGCCAGCCACTGGAAAATCTGATCAGCCCCGGTGCAGCGCCTGTACCAGCAGTTGCTGCAACGCCTGTAACCGGGGCTCGGGGTTGTCCTCGGCAAAGCGCAACACATTCGCCACTTCGGGCAGCGGCATCTGCTGCTCGAAAGGGCGATGCAGTTCCACGCGTTTGTCGAGGTGGTCACTGCTGAGCAGGCCGATGCCCAAGCCGGCGGCGATGGCCGATACCACACCCTCCACCGACCCACACTCCACCACCACCTGCCAGCGAATGCCCAAGGCGCTCAGGCGTTCCTGGGCCAGTTGCCGGTAAAAACAGCCGGGGCCGAAGGTGATCAACCGCACGCATTCGTCAGGCGCTGGCTGCCAGCCGGGCCGGGCGCACCAGTGCACCTGTTCGGTCCACAGCACCTGGTCCCGCGCTTCGATACGCGAAATGAAATCCTGGTGCAGCGCCAGGTCCAGCTCGCGGTCCACCAGGGCCTGGCGAAGCACGTGGCTCTGTTCCACCACGATCCGTACATCCAACTGGCGGTGTTGCCGGGAAAACTGGCCGAGCAAGTTCGACAACTCGGCCATCGGCACCTGTTCGGTGGCGCCCAGGCGGATGGAGCCTTGCAACTGCACCGGATTGAAATGCGCCAACGCCGCGTCGTGGGCCTCGATGATGCGCCGGGCGTGGACCAGCAGCTGCGCGCCGTCATCGCTGGCCACCAGGCGCTGGCCTTCGCGCTGGATCAATGGCCGTTCAAGTTGTTTCTCCAGGCGCTTGATCTTCCAGCTGACCGCCGACTGGCTGAGGTTCAGGCGCTCGGCCGCACGGGTAACACTGCCGGTTTCGACCACGGTTTGCAGGGCACGCAGCACATCGATGGGCAGTCGCTGATTCATGATCAACACCTATGACAAAAACAGGATAGGTAGAGAGTAAGTTGTCATTGGTGTCATGACCAGCCGAGCTTTAGGGTAAAGCCTTCATTCACTGCGAGGATCTGTCATGACTGCCCTGCTTAACGAAACCGCACTGATCAACGGTTGGCGCATTGCCACTGGCCGCCATGGTGAGGGGCTACCGGTGTTGTTGCTGCACGGCACGCCCGCCCATTCCATCATCTGGCGCAAAGTGGTGCCGCGCCTGACTGCCGCCGGCATGCAGGTCCACTTGTTCGACCTGTTGGGTTTTGGCGCTTCGGAGCGTCCACTCCAGGGGGATACGTCGGTGGCCGCACAAAGCCGCTTGATCGGCGATTTGCTGGACCACTGGGGGCTTGAGCGGGTGCACCTGGTGGGCCATGACATCGGCGGCGTCAACGCGCTGCTGTTTGCCCTTGACCATCCGCAGCGGGTGCACTCACTGACGGTCGCCGACGCCCCCAGCTATGACTCGTGGCCATCGCCCACCTGGCGCGGGATTCATCAGCGATTTGCCGAACATGCGCGCATGACGCCGGATGAACACCGGGCGTTGATGATCCGACAGCTGGCCATGGCCGTGTTCGACAAGAGCGTGATGCAGGGCGCGCTGCTGGAGGAATACCTGGCGCCGATCAGTGGCGTGATCGGCCAGCCGGCGTTCTACCAGCATCAGGTGGCGCATTACGACGCGCGGTATACCGCCGATTTTGCGGAGCGCCTGCCGGGCATGGATTTGCCGGTGCAGATTTTGTGGGGCGCTGAAGATGAATGGCAGCCGCTGGCGTATGCACATCGCCTGCAAAACGACATTCGTGGGGCAGTGCTGCAGGTGGTGGAAAACGCCGGGCATTTTCTGATGGAGGATGCGCCGGAAAGGGTGAGTGAGTACCTTTTGGACTTTATTGCCCGGGTTCACAGTCAACGCTGACAGCCATTTGTCGGGTTTACACAAGCCACTAGACTTCACACTTTCTCTTACATATTTTTCACGTTTTATTCACATCCGGAGACGTAGGGTAAAGCCTCATCCGTTACAAACGTTGTAGTTAAAAACCCGCCGCCCCAGCGGGTTTTTTTTGCCCGGGATTTGAGTGTTCACACGGTTTCTTGAGAGAGGCGTCGAAGCAAACCGGCTCATTGCGAGCCGGTCTTGACGGGTCAGCGAGCAACCTTGTTGACAGGCGACGCCGCTTGCTCACGTATCGCGCGCTGGGTATCGAGCACCCGCGCCAGGGCCGTTTCGGCTTCAGGGCTTTGCTGCGGCACACGAATCGCTGCCGACACCAGGGTAATCAGCTTGGCCATGACCTCGGCATCCGTGGCCGGGCGTCCCAGGCTCATGGAGTTCATCAGCAAGCGCAGCTCGGTACCGGCCATCACCCCGGAGATTGCCTTGAGGGCAAATTGCAAACGCACCCCCAGTTCGTTGCGCGGCAGGTCCGGCAATGCCAGGGCGAACGCTTCAAAAAAGCGTTGGAACACCGGCTGGTAATGCACCTTGAGGTATTCCTGGATAAACGGCGAGGTGTCGCTGTACACCCGCCCCAGGAAACGGATGAATGAACGCCCTTCCCCACTGGCCGGATCGCTGCGCTCCAGGCCCATGGCCGGGGCAAACAGCACGCCAAGCAGGGTGTCGCAATCCAGCGGGCCATCGGATTCGGCCTCGCACCTGGCCAGCAACTCC
Source organism: Pseudomonas sp. PAMC 26793 (assembly GCF_000313235.1). Taxonomy (NCBI): domain Bacteria; kingdom Pseudomonadati; phylum Pseudomonadota; class Gammaproteobacteria; order Pseudomonadales; family Pseudomonadaceae; genus Pseudomonas; species Pseudomonas sp. PAMC 26793. The sequence goes on along the minus strand of NZ_AMXG01000026.1, from coordinate 255,669 downwards.
AGGCGCTGCTCGTTGAGCGGCTCCAGACGTTGCATCAGCAGGGTTTTCATCAGGGAATCCTTGTCCCCGAAGTGGTAATTCACCGCAGCGAGATTGACCTGGGCCCTCTCGGTAATCTGCCGCAACAAAACAGCGTCATAGCCGTATTTGATGAAAAGAGCCTCTGTCGCATCCAGCAATCGAGTCTTGGTAACGTTTGGAGCGCTGAGTTTCTTCGCGACCATAGGGGGTGGGGTTCCACTGCGGAAATATTGTTTTAAAAATTAATTTGATTTTTTATACCGGGGCCGCAGCCTGAAAGCAAGTAGTGACACTGCGCCATACTATTCAAACCCAACAGAGCCGGGCTTGTTGAGGGTAGCTGATGGACTTTTCAGACGCCTGAAATGCCCTGTAGAAGAATCGTTTCAAGGGGTAAAACCGCTCTATATCCATGGCTGGCGGAACGGCTGGAACGCGGTTAGTATTCAAACAATATTTTAAAAACAAGAAATAAAACCAGTCCGTGACGTGTACCAGGCAGCTCCTGAACTTGTTACAAGGATTTTCGGGGGAAGCACGGCGCTGTCGAGGCTGCAGGCGTAGTCATGATGACAGATATCCCCGCGCACTCAGGCTTCATTTCCCTGCAAGGCATCGGCAAAAGCTATCAGCTGGCCGGCCAGCACCTGTCGATTCTCAATGATGTATGCCTGGCCATCGAAACCGGTGACAGCTGCGGCATCCTCGGCGCATCCGGCTCCGGCAAAAGTACTCTGCTCAATATCCTCGGCCTGCTTGATCTGCCTGACTGCGGCCAGTACCGCTTTGCCGGCCATGACATTTTCAGCGCCAGCCCCGATCAACTGGCGGCGATCCGCAATCAGCAGATCGGTTTCGTCTTTCAAAGCTTCAACCTGCTGCCGCGCCTCAGTGCCCTGGACAATGTTGCCCTGCCCCTCAGCTATCGCGGCGTGTCGCGCCATGACTCGGTGGAACAGGCAATGCGCATGCTCGACCAGGTGGGCCTGGCCGAACGCGCCCACCACCGCCCGGCCGACCTTTCCGGCGGCCAGCGCCAACGGGTGGCCATCGCCCGCGCATTGGTGGGCAACCCGTCGGTGATCCTCGCCGACGAACCCACCGGCAACCTCGACAGCACCACCGCCCAGGAGATCATGGACCTGTTGCTGGCGCTCAATCGCGAGCAGCAGGTGACGCTGATCATCGTCACCCATGACCCGCACATTGCCGAACGCCTGAACCGCAAGATCCTGGTGCGCAATGGCGTGGTGCAAGAGGCCGAGCGCCTATGAGCCTGCGGGTCGAACAAAGCCTGAGCCAATTGCTGCATGAGGCATTTGTCAGCCTGCGCACCCTGGGCAAGCGCTCGATCCTGGCCTTGCTGGGCATCGTCATCGGCAGTTCGTCGGTGGTGGCGCTGATCAATATCGGGCACAACGCCGCCGAAGACGCGGCGATGATTTTCAAGGACATGGGCACCGACACCCTGGTGGCGCAATTTCCGCCCAAGGGCGCCAGCATTGCCCCTATGCCGGCCAGCCTGGACCTGGAGGCGGTGCGCCGCAGCGTGTCCGGCATCGCCCATATTGGCGCGATTTCGATGTTCAGCGGTCCGGTGGTGTTCCATGGCCGCACCTTCAATGGCAGCTTTGTCGGCAGTACGCCAGACCTCAAGGACGCCATGCGCCTGTCGGTGCGCGAGGGGCGTTTCCTGTCGACCTTCGACGCGGGAGAAACCTACGCGGTCGTCGGCGAACAGGTCGTCCAGGCCCTGAGTGCTCCCGGCGACCCGCTGCAACTGGGGGACCGGGTGCGCATCAATGACTACCTGTACCTGGTGGTGGGCATTCTTCAAAACCAGCCCCGGGCCATGCTGATCCCTGTACAGGCCAACGAATCGCTTTTCGTCCCCGCCCCGGGCATGCGTCGGATCTACTTCAGCCCACAAATCGGCAATGTGGTGATCCGCGCCACTCCCGGCCAGGACATGGAGCGTGTAGCCCGGGATGCAGCCGTGGCGTTGCGAACCCAGCTCACCGACCACGATGTCGACATCCAGGTGCCCCAGCAAATGATCGACGGCATGACCCGCCAAAGCCGTACCTTCGCTTATCTGCTGCTGGCCCTGGGCGCGATTTCCCTGGTGGGCGGCGGCGTGGGGGTGATGAACGTGATGCTGATGAACGTCTCAGAGCGGCGTCGGGAAATCGGGATCCGCATGGCACTCGGTGCGCGCCGGCGGGACATTCGCAACCTGTTCCTGCTGGAAGCCGTCACCCTGACCGCCGTCGGCGCGTTATGCGGCGCGGTCGTGGGCATGACCGCCGCCTATCTGTATGCCTGGCTGTCCGGCTGGCAGTTTTCCCTGGCGGTTGCCGCGCTGCCGCTCGGCGTCGGTAGCACCTTGCTGGTGGGGCTGTTTTTCGGGATCTATCCGGCCGTGTCGGCCTCGCGGCTGCAGCCGGTGGAGGCCCTGCGCGATGAATAAACGGCTGCTGTTGTTGACCGCCCTGGTGAGCCTGCACAGCGTGGCCGCCGACGTGGTGATTCGCCCGTCGGCGCCCAGCACCACCCGCAGCGGCTATGACCGCGGCGTGTCGTTGAATGCCCAGTCCACCACCCTGACCCTGGGCGACGCGGTCTACCTGGGCCTGCGCAACAACCCGGCGATTCGCAGCGCGTACCTGCAACGGGTCGCGCAGAAATTCGACCTGCGGGTGGCCGAAGACACGTTCAACCCCAAGCTGACCCTGAACAGCTACTACCGCGCCACCAAGGGCACCGACGACAGCGCCCGCAACGCCAACCTGGCGCCCAATGCCACCTTGCTCGGTGAGTACGGCACGCGCCTGAGCATGAACTGGACCCAGCAACTGAACAACGCCGATCGCGCCGGGCGCTACCGCAGCGACGGCCTCGACCTGTCAGTGATCCAGCCCCTGATGCGCGGTGCCGGCTGGGACGCCACCACCGCCCCGCTGCGCCTGTCACGCCTGTCGGAGCAGGCCAACCGCCTGAACCTCAAGGCCAACGTGGCGCAGACCATCAGCAACATCATCGCCACCTACCGCGAATTGCTGCGGGCCCAGGAGCAGTTGACTATCGTGCAGGACGCCCTCAAGCGCTCCGGTACCTTGCTGGAAGTGAACAAGGCACTGATCAGTGCCGGGCGCATGGCCGAGTTCGAGATTGTGCAGACCGAAGCCGATATCGCCACCCAGCAACTGGGGGTGGAAGAAGCCCAGAACCAACTGGACACCAGCCGCCTGGCCCTGCTGCGCCTGCTGGCCCTTGACCTGTCGACGCCGATCCGCGCCACCGAGGCCCTGGAAGCCAAGCGCATGGACATCGACAAGCGCCAGGCCTTCATCCTGGCGCAGAACCAGCAGCCGGAATACCTCGCCACCCTGCTCGGCAGCCAGCAGGCCGACCTCAACCTGGTGATCGCCAAGGACTCCGGCCGCTGGCAAGTGGACCTGGTGGCCGGCGCCAACCAGATTCGGGCCGCCACCGACAACGACAACGGCTCTTCGAATAACCGACGCTGGGACAGCTACGCCGGCGTGCAGGTGCAGATTCCCATCGGCGACATCAGCACCCGCCAGGCCGAGGTGCACGCGCGGGTTGATGTGGAAAACCAGGAGATCATCATCGCCGACGCCCGCCAGCAACTGGAGCGCGACGTCAACGATGTGGTGCGCGACCTGGGCACCCGCTGGCGCCAGTATGAGATCTCTCTGCGAGCGGTGGACCTGTCCAAGCGCAAGATCGAAATCGAACGGGAAAAACTCAGCGCCGGGCGCTCCACGAACTTCCAGGTATTGAGCTTCGAAACCGACCTGCGCAACGCCGAGAACTCACGGCTCAATGCGCTGATTGCCTATTTGAACGCCCAGACTCAGCTCGACTTGACCCTGGGCATGACGCTGGAAAGCTGGGAAATCGCCCTCAATGACTACTAATAAAAAGCGCCTGCTGGGTGCCGTGTTGATTGTGCTGGTGGCCGGTGTCGGCATCACGCTGCTCAGCCGCCAGAGCCCGGCCGCTAATCAACCCGGCAACGCCGAACAATGGCTGGCGGTGAAGGTCGACCCGTTGGTGCATCAGATCGGCCTGGTGGGCAAGATCGAGCCTGACACCACCATCACCCTCACTGCGCCGTTCGACGGCAACGTGCAGGCCAACCTGGTGGAGCAAGGCCAGCGGGTGGAAGCCGGCCAGGTGTTGCTGCGCATGGACCCGGCCACCCTTGAAGTGCAATTGCGTGACGCCCTCTCCGCGCAGCTCAAGGCCCGGCGCACCGTGCAGGAAATGCAGGACTGGGACAGCGGCCAGCAAGTCGGCCGCGCCCGCCGCAGCCTGCGCACCGCCGAAATGACCGCCAGCAACACCCAGCGCAAACTCACCGAAAGCGAAAACCTGTTCAAGCGCGGCATCATTCCGCGTAACGAACTCGACGACCTCAAGCAACAGGCCACCCAGCAACAGCTGGACCTGGTGGCTGCCCGCAGCGAACTGCAACAGGCGATTGAACAAGGCAAAGGCGAATACCGACAGATCGCCGATATGGAACTGACCAACGCCACGGTGAAATACGACGCCCTGCATACCCTGCTCGACGGCAGGGAGGTCAAGGCACCGTTCTCCGGCATCGTGGTGCCGGCGCCGGGCAGTAACTCATCGGCCCAGGGCGGCGGGAACAATAACGCGCCGGTGCAGGCCGGGAGCAAGGTCAGCCAGGGCCAGGTGCTGTTTGGACTGGCGAATATCGAGAAGCTGAAAATCGTCGCCAAGGTCTCGGAGCTGGACATCAACCAGTTGCACCAAGGGCAGGCGGTGGAGGTGATGGGCGACGGGTTTGACGGGGAACGGTTGACGGGCTCGGTCAGTGTGGTCAGTGGCTTGGCGATTGCCAGCGACAGCCAGGGCAGCGCGCAGTTTCCGGTGACCCTGTCGATCCCCAAGCTGACCCCGCAGCAGCTGCAACGGGTAAGGTTGGGGATGAGTGCGCGGTTGACCATCGTGACCTACAACAATGACCAGGCGATTGTCGTACCGGCCCAGGCGATCCGTCGCGGGGACGGTGTGATGACGGTGGAATATCGGGCCGCGATGGACAAGCCGGTGGAGCGGGTGACCGTGACAACCGGGCAGTCGACGGCGCAGGGGGTGGAGGTGTTTGGGTTGAAGCCAGGGTTTGTGAAGGTCGGTCCCTGAACCCGACCTGTAGGAGCTGGCTTGCCTGCGATAGCAATCTCTCAGTTGATAAAGATGCAACTGACCCACTGCTATCGCAGGCAAGCCACACATTAGACTTAGAGGTGTGCCAACCTTGCGGCCAGCGCCTTGGCCTGAATCGCCACATCCGTCACCGCGGTACTTTCCCACCACATCCCGCGCAACGGTGGGCCCATGGCAAATAGTCGCTGGCTGACTTGGCCGTTGGCATCCAGCACCGCCCCCGACACATCCGCCGCAATCCCCAACGCCAGCGGCCCGGGCTGAATCAACCCACGCTTGAGCAACTGCCGAGGCAACGGCCGGGCCACGCGCCGCCAGTCATATTCAATCCCGCTGGAGTTGATCAGCGCAGCCCCCGACACCTGAACGATGGTCTGTTCGCCACGAGGACGCAGGCGAATCGTGACATCACCCTGCGAAGGCACCAGCCCCTTGTACGAAGCTGCGCGGATCCGCAACCGCCCTTCCCCCTGCAACCGCGCCACCAACTCGGCACTCAAGGGCGGCGAGCGGTGGTGATGGCTTTCCCACCAGGGCCGAATATGCCGCACGAACTGGCGTTTCTCGGCCTCGCTGGCCTGGCTCCACAAACGTCCGATATGGGCGCGCACGGTGTCCAGTGGCGCTTGCCAGTCGATCCCCTGCTCGAGCGCGATCTTGCAGTGGCGGCGTACTTCCCGCAGCAATTGCCGGGGACTGCGCAGGCTATGGTCTTCCCCCAGAAAGTCGACCCAGGCCGGCGGCTGCCGGCGCACGTGGGGCAGCAGGCCGTGGCGCGAAAAAATCTCAATGGGCCCGCGATGACCGGCCTGTTCCAGGGACACCACGGCGTCCACCATGGTCAGCCCGGAACCGATGATCAGCACCGTGGCTTGCGGGTCCAGTTGGGTCATGGCCTGCACATCCCACGGGTCGACTGCTGCGGCATTCAAGCCGCTGGATTCGGTCTGTGGCGTGCGCGCTGCGGGGAACATGCCGGTGGCCAATACGGCAAAGGCACCGCGCAGTTGCTGGCCGTCGCTCAAGGTCAACAGCGTGGCGTGTTCGTCCACCTCAAGGTCTACCACTTCGGCGCGGACATGCTCGACGGTCGACGCCGACAGCGCCTTGGCCTCCGCCAGCCGTTGTTGCGCGTACAAGCCAAAAATCCCACGGGGCGGGAACAGTTCACTGATGGGCACGTGTTGTTGATCCGACTCGGGCCAACCGCCATCGGCGATATAGGCGGTCAGCCACTGGGTCAGGTCATCGGCATTGTCCGGGTCGACGCTCATGCGTGCGGCGTTGCCGTTCAAGGTGTGGCCAAGCTCTACCGCACTGTAGGCCTCGCCACGCCCCAGCTCCTGGCGCGGTTCGATCACCAGGATCTGCCGCTTGCCCGGCAGGCGCAGCAACTGCACCGCCAGCATCGTCCCGCTCAGGCCGCCGCCGACAATCAGCACATCAGCGTTGCGAATGGCGCTCGTTGCCTGTCCGCGTTCGGTTTCACTCATGAAATTGCGCCCTTACTGTCTGCCTGAATGGTTGTGGTAAAAATCGCCCCGTGCAGTATCCAGCACATCGACATGGGACGCCTAGTTCAGCTCGACTGTGGGAAGCCCAGGCTTTGGCCGCTCTTGAGCCATTGCTCAAGCACCGCCGCCAGGCCACCTTGCCAATGGGTGCTCTCCTCGCTCCACAATTCGGTCTTGGCGCAAGGCTGCCACCAGCGGCAGAGCCGTTGGGAGGTGTCTACGGGGTCGATTCGTTGCACGACCGCCAACGGCTGGAACCCAGGGACATACGCATGGGTAGGCCGGATGCGCCACACCTGTTGCTGCAAGGCCGCGGGCTCGAGGTCATCCGCCAGGGTCAGGATCTGGCCACCGATCACCTGGGCGGCCAGGGCCAGCAGTAACAGACCGGGCTCGAAGGCACCGCTGAGGGCCAGCCGTGACTGTTCGGTAAAGCCCTGCTGACGCAAGCCATCAGCCAGGCGTTCGACATCCCGCAACGCATCAATCCAGCGCCAGGCGTACCACTGGCCGTCACGCTTGTGGCGCAGGGCGCTGTGCAACGGGGTCACTTGTGCCCAATGGCGCAATTGCGCCAACGCCTCGGGCAGCACCGTGACCCGTTCGGCGGGCCATTCCACATCCAGCGGAAGTTCGAGTTCATGCACGCTCATAGGGTAATGCTCCTATTGGTGAAACAAGCATGCGGTGGTCCGCTGGCCGGATTTATGTGGGCGGCGGTGGGACGGCTCGACTCGCTCGCGAAAGCGGTGCGTCAGGCAACATCAATGCTGAATATCAGTCCGCATTCGCGAGCAAGCCCGCTCCCACATTTGTTTTATGTACACCCGACAAATCGCGATAGCTGGCGCCCGGATGGTTGCCCGGCAGGCGCGCGCCTTCCCCGAACAATTTCTCCCGCAAGGTGCCCTGGGCATACTCAGTCTTGTACACGCCACGCTTCTGCAGCTCCGGCACCAGCAGCTCGACCGCGTCGATAAAGGTCTCGTGGGTCAGTGCATAGGCCAGGTTGAAGCCGTCCACATCGGTCTCTTCAACCCATTCCTGCAACAGATCGGCCACGGTTTCCGGGCCGCCGACGAACAACGGGCCGAAACCACCAATGCCGACCCAGTCTGCCAGTTCATTCGGGGTCCAGACCTTGTTCGGGTCGGCGGTGGAGAACGCTTCCACCGCCGATTGAATGGCGTTGGTGTGCACATGCTTGAGGGGTTCATCGGGCTTGAACTGGCTGAAATCGATACCGGTCCAGCCAGAGATCAGCGCCATCGCGCCTTCGTAGCTGACGTAGGATTTGTATTCGTCGAACTTGGCCTTGGCCTTGGCGTCGGTCTCGCCAACGATCACCGTCTGCAGGTTGAAGATCAGGATTTTCTTCGGATCACGGCCTGCCTCCGCCGCACGCCGGCGGATGTCAGCGACGGTTTTCTTCAGCAACACTTTCGACGGCACGGCGACGAACACGCACTCGGCCTGCTCGGCGGCGAACTGTTTGCCCCGGCTGGAGGCTCCCGCCTGATACAGCACCGGGGTGCGTTGTGGCGAAGGCTCGCAGAGGTGAATGCCGGGCACCTGGAAGTGTTTGCCGACGTGGCGGATCTCGTGGATTTTGCTCGGGTCACTGAAGATCCGCCGCTCGCGGTCGCGCAACACGGCGCCCTCCTCCCAGCTGCCTTCCCAGAGTTTGTAGCAAACCTCCAGGTATTCCTCGGCGTAGTCGTAGCGTGCGTCGTGTTCGGTCTGGGCTTTCTGACCGAGGTTCTTGGCGCCGCTTTCCAGGTACGAGGTGACAATGTTCCAGCCGACGCGGCCCTTGGTCAGGTGATCGAGGGTGGAAAGGCGCCGGGCGAACGGGTATGGGTGTTCGAAGGACAGCGACGCCGTCAGGCCAAAGCCCAGGTGTTCGGTGACCAGCGCCATGGGGGCGATCAGCGACAGTGGGTCGTTGACCGGCACTTGGGTGGCCTGGCGAATCGCCGCGTCACCGTTGCCGTTGTAGACGTCGTAGATGCCCAGCACGTCGGCAATGAACAAGCCGTCGAACTTGCCGCGTTCGAGGATTTTCGCCAGGTCGGTCCAGTACTCCAGGTCCTTGTACTGCCACGAGCGGTCACGCGGGTGGGCCCACAGGCCCGGCGACTGGTGGCCGACACAGTTCATGTCGAAGGCATTCAAGCGGATTTCACGAGGCATTAAACAGTACTCCGGGGGGCGACACCGTTGAGGTGGTAGTTGCCGACAATCTGGTATTTCCAGCGCAAGGGATCATCAAGGGTGGGGGGCAGTGCGGTGCGCTGGCCGGTGAGTTCGAATTCAGCGTTGCTGGCAGCGATAAGGGCTTCGGCAGCCGCGATCTGGGCTTCGGTGAGGGCAACCGGGCTCGGGTGGGTTTCGGCACGCTCAAACAAAGCGGCCGCGACCTCCACGCGAATCTGCAAATCGCCGAAGCGGCTGATCACGTAGGGGTCATCACTTTTCTCGACAAAGCGCCGGGTACTTTCCAGCAGTTGGCGCGCCTGATTCAGTGCGGTCATGGATGAAGCTCCTCAGTTCCAGGCGTGGCGTGCGGGCTTGACGCCGTTGAGCACAAAGTTGCCGATCAAGTGGTATTTCCAGCGGGCCGGGTCATGCAAGGTGTGGGTGCGCGCGTTGCGCCAGAAACGGTCGAGGTTGTGCTTGCCGGACACCGAACGGGTGCCGGCCAGTTCGAAGAGTTTGCTGCTGGCCAGCAACGCGGTTTCGGCTGACAGCACCTTGGCCTGGGCAACCACCAGCGAAGCGTTGGCCACGGTGTCTTCGTTGGGGTTGGCCAGGGCCTGGTCGACGGCAACGCCGGCCTTGGCGAGGATCGCTTCGGTGCCGTGGACCCGCCATTCCAGGTCGCCGATGGTGGCGATGGTGAACGGGTCTTGCCAGCCGTGATCCTGCTGGCTGTCGATCCAGGGCCGGGCCTGGCGTGCATGGATTTTTGCTTGTTCCAGGGCACCGAGGGCGATACCGGTGTCGACGGCCGCCTGGATAATTTGCGAAATCGGCCCATTGGCGGTGGGTTGGTCGAAGGCCTGGTGAGCGGGAATCACCGCACTCAGCGGCACCTTCACACCGTCGAGGGTCACGCCGCCACTGGCGGTGGTGCGCTGGCCGAAGCCGTCCCAACTGTCGACCACTTGCAGCCCCGGCGCATCTCGCTCGACAAAGGCGATGAAGGCCTGGTCTTTTTCATTCACGCCCACCGTGGGCACGATATGGGCGAACAAGGCGCCGGTGCAGTAGAACTTCTCACCGTTGATGTACGCACTGTCGCCGTCAAAGCGCACTTGCGTATCAAAGGTGCCGGCGTTTTTGCTCTTGGCTTCGGAAAAGGCGTTGCCGAAACGGTAGCCCTGCAAGACCTTGGCGAAGTAGTGCTGCTTTTGTTCCTCGCTGGCGGTTTGCAGGAGGATGTCGACAACGCCCAAGTGGTTCTGCGGAATTTGCCCCAGGGACGGATCGGCGGCGGAGATCAGCTTGATCACCTCGGCCACCGTCACATAGGAAACCCCGGCGCCGCCGTAAGCCTTGGGAATGGTGATGCCCCACAGGCCGCTGGCGGAGAATTCGTCCAGCTCGGCCACCGGCAGGCGTCGCTCGCGGTCACGCACACCGGCCTCGACGGCGAAACGCTTGGCCAACTCGGTGGCGACGGCGATGGCTTCGGCGTCCGAACGGATGAGGTGGGCAGGTTGTAGGGGTTGGGCTGACATGGGCCGACTCCAGGCTCCAGAGAGATACTGGGGCAATTGCAGGAGTCGTGCCTGAATCTAATGCTCAATAAAATCAGGGGGTTGCTTGTAAAACGGGGAAGTCGTCAGCGGTTCAAACCAGCAAAGTGTCCAACCACTGTTGCGCTGCCAACAGTTAGATCACCACGTTGCGCACAAACCGCACCGCCACGTCGCCGTCATTGCGATAGGCGTGAAGCTGGCGGCTGGCGAACATCAGAAACTCACCGGTGGCGACGTGTTTTTCCTCGTCACCCAGCACCAGCGTCAGCGTGCCTTCGAACACAAACAACTGCACGCTCCAGCCCTCGGGGTCCGGCTCGGGCATGTAGCGATCACCGGGCTCCAGGCGCATCTCCCATAGTTCCACCTCGCGGCGAGCAGTGGCTTTGGCCAGCAGCACGGCTTTACTGCCGGGGATCTCGCCGGCCCAGGCCAGTTCGTTGATGCGGCTGTGATCGCCAGCATCCGGGGCCTGGATCAGGTCGCTGAAGGCCACGTCCAGGGCTTCGGCCACCCGGTCGAGGGTCGACAGGCTGACGTTCTTCTCCCCCGCCTCGATCGCCACCAGCATGCGCCGGCTGACGCCGGACTTTTCGGACAACGCCGTCTGGCTCAACTCTGCTGCATGGCGCAGGCGTCGAACGTTCTGGCTGACGTGTTGCAGGACCGAGGCCCGTTGCGGATTTTCTTTGTGCACTATATTGCTCACAGGGTGGGGTTGCGCAGTATACTGCCCAGCTTGCGGCGCATTGTGCGGTCCGCGCCCTTCCTGTGCAAGACCGAGCCGTCATGACCACCTCCCCGTTGTTTTCCCGTTTCAGCAAAGCCGAATGTGTATTGGTAGTGATCACCATGTTTTGGGGCGGCACCTTTTTGCTGGTGCAGCACGCCATGGCCGTGAGCGGCCCGATGTTTTTTGTCGGCCTGCGGTTTGCGGCGGCGGCTGTGATCGTCGGGGCGTTTTCATTGCGCAGCCTGCGAGGCCTGACGCTGTTTGAGTTGAAGGCCGGGTGCTTTATTGGTGTGGCGATCATGTTTGGCTACGGTTTGCAGACCATTGGCTTGCAGACAATCCTGAGCAGCCAGTCGGCATTTATTACTGCGCTGTATGTGCCGTTTGTGCCGCTGCTGCAATGGCTGGTGCTGGGACGGCGACCGGGGTTGATGCCGAGCATCGGCATCATGCTGGCGTTTACCGGGTTGATGCTGTTGACCGGCCCGGCGGGCGCGTCGCTGAATTTCAGTCCCGGTGAAATCGCCACGTTGATCGGTGCGGTGGCGATTGCTGCCGAGATCATCCTGATCAGCGCCTTTGCCGGGCAGGTGGATGTGCGCCGGGTGACGGTGGTGCAACTGGCCACGGCCTCAGTGCTGTCGTTCCTGATGGTGGTGCCGATGGGCGAGGCGCTGCCGGAGTTTTCCTGGTTGCTGCTGTTCAGCGCGGTGGGCCTGGGGCTGACCAGCGCGGTGATCCAGGTGGCGATGAACTGGGCGCAGAAAAGCGTCTCGCCGACTCGCGCCACGCTGATTTATGCCGGGGAGCCGGTGTGGGCCGGCGTGGTCGGGCGGATTGCCGGGGAGCGCTTCCCGCCGATTGCCATGGTGGGCGCGGCGTTGATTGTGGCGGCGGTGATTGTCAGCGAAATGAAAACCCGGGGGCAAAAGGCACTTGAGGCACAGGATGAGTTGGAACAGGAAACTCAAGGCTAGGGTTTGCGGCTGACCCACTGAAACAATGCCAAACAGCCTTTTTCAGCCTACCTTGTAGGATCCTGCCACATCTTGCCGTTTGGTGATCAAGATTCCGGCACGTATGATGCATCCCAAACTCCCGCAGATTAGAAGCCTATGTCCCTGATAGTTCTACTGCTTCTGCCCTTTATCGGCAGCTGTCTCGCGGCCTTGCTGCCGCACAACGCACGTAATACAGAGTCCCTGCTGGCCGGCCTCGTCGCCCTGGTGGGGACGGTTCAAGTCGCCCTGCTCTACCCCCAGATCGCCCACGGTGGCGTGATCCGTGAAGAATTCATGTGGTTGCCCAGCCTCGGGCTGAACTTCGTATTGCGCATGGACGGTTTTGCCTGGTTGTTCTCGATGCTGGTGCTGGGCATCGGGACCCTGGTGTCGCTGTACGCCCGTTATTACATGTCGCCGGAAGACCCGGTGCCGCGCTTCTTCGCGTTTTTCCTGGCCTTTATGGGCGCCATGCTTGGCCTGGTGATTTCCGGCAACCTGATCCAGATCGTGTTCTTCTGGGAACTCACCAGCCTGTTCTCGTTCCTGCTGATCGGCTACTGGCACCACCGCGCCGATGCCCGGCGTGGCGCCTATATGGCGCTGATGGTCACCGGCGCAGGCGGCTTGTGCCTACTGGCGGGGGTGATGTTGCTCGGGCATATCGTCGGCAGCTACGACCTGGACCAGGTCCTGGCTGCCGGTGATCAGATCCGTGCCCATTCGCTGTACCCGATCATGCTCGCCCTGGTGCTGATCGGCGCCCTGAGCAAAAGCGCGCAGTTCCCCTTCCACTTCTGGCTGCCCCACGCCATGGCTGCACCGACGCCGGTGTCGGCCTACCTGCACTCGGCAACGATGGTGAAGGCCGGCGTGTTCCTGCTGGCCCGCCTGTGGCCGTCGCTGTCCGGCAGCGAAGAATGGTTCTGGATTGTCGGCGGTGCCGGCGCCATTACCCTGCTGCTCGGCGCTTATTGCGCCATGTTCCAGAACGATCTCAAGGGCCTTTTGGCCTACTCCACCATCAGCCACCTCGGGCTGATCACCTTGCTGCTGGGCCTCAACAGCCCGCTGGCCGCCGTCGCCGCGGTGTTCCATATCCTCAACCACGCCACCTTCAAGGCGTCGCTGTTCATGGCGGCGGGGATCATCGACCACGAAAGCGGCACCCGTGACATCCGCAAGCTCAGCGGCCTGTTCAAGCTGATTCCGTTTACCGCCACCCTGGCGATGGTCGCCAGTGCGTCCATGGCCGGCGTGCCGCTGCTCAACGGCTTCCTGTCCAAGGAAATGTTCTTCGCCGAGACGGTGTTCATCTCCGCCACCGCCTGGGTGGAAATTGCCCTGCCGGTCATCGCGACCATCGCCGGTACCTTCAGCGTGGCCTATGCCCTGCGGTTTACGGTGGATGTGTTCTTCGGCCCCAAGGCCACCAACCTGCCCCACACTCCGCACGAGCCACCACGCTGGATGCGCGCGCCGGTGGAGTTGCTGGTGTTTACCTGCCTGCTGGTGGGGATTTTCCCGGCCCAGGTGGTGGGATCGATCCTCGCGGCAGCCGCCCTGCCGGTGGTCGGCGGCGAGTTGCCGGAATACAGCCTCGCCATCTGGCACGGCTGGAACGCACCGATGATCATGAGCCTGGTGGCCATGTCCGGCGGCGTGGTGCTCTACCTGCTGCTGCGCAAACAACTCAAGCTGGGGCGCTTCAAATACCCGCCGATCATCAGCTACTTCAATGGCAAGCGCGGCTTCGAGCGCTGCCTGGTGGTGATGATGCGCGGGGTGCGCAAGATCGAAAAACGCATCAGCACCAAACGCCTGCAAACCCAGCTGTTCCTGCTGGTGCTGGCGGCGGTGATCGCCGGGTTGATCCCGATGCTCTACAGCGGCATCAGTTGGGGCGACCGGCCGAAGATCCCGGGTTCCATCGTGTTCGTCACCCTCTGGTTGCTGGCGATCGCCTGTGCCCTGGGCGCCGCCTGGCAAGCCAAGTATCACCGGCTGGCGGCCCTGACCATGGTCAGCGTGTGCGGGATGGTCACCTGCGTGACCTTCGTCTGGTTCTCGGCGCCAGACCTGGCGCTGACCCAACTGGTGGTGGAAGTGGTCACCACGGTGCTGATCCTGCTGGGCCTGCGCTGGCTGCCACGGCGGATCGAAGAAGTCTCACCACTGCCGAGTTCGTTGCGCAAGGCACGCATCCGCCGCCTGCGGGACTTCCTCCTGTCTACCGTGGTCGGTGGCGGCATGGCGCTGCTCTCCTACGCGATGCTGACCCGCCAGACCCCCAACGATATCTCGTCGTTCTACCTCAGCCGCGCCCTGCCTGAAGGCGGTGGCAGCAATGTGGTGAACGTGATGCTGGTGGATTTCCGGGGCTTCGACACCCTGGGCGAAATCACCGTGCTCGGCGCCGTGGCGCTGACTGTCTACGCCCTGTTGCGTCGCTTCCGGCCTTCGAAAGAAAGCATGGAATTGCCCGCGCAACAGCGCCAACTGGCACCCGACGTGGCCACCGACCTGATCAACCCGCGCCAGGCCAGCGACACCGCCCTGGGCTTCATGATGGTGCCGGCCGTGCTGGTGCGGCTGCTGCTGCCGATTGCCCTGATTGTCTCGTTCTACCTGTTCATGCGTGGCCACAACCAACCGGGCGGCGGATTTGTCGCCGGGCTGGTGATGTCCGTCGCGTTCATCCTGCAATACATGGTCGCCGGTACCCAGTGGGTCGAAGCGCAGATGAGCCTGCGGCCGATGCGCTGGATGGGCTTTGGCTTGTTGTCGGCGACCCTCACCGGGCTTGGCGCACTGCTCGCCGGTTATCCGTTCCTCACCACCCATACCTGGCACTTCAGCCTGCCCCTGCTGGGGGATATCCACGTCGCCAGCGCACTGTTCTTCGACGTCGGCGTGTACGCCATGGTGGTCGGCTCGACCTTGCTGATGCTCACCGCCCTGGGCCACCAATCGGTGCGTGCCCATAAACCCAGCAACCAGGCGAAAGCCGTTGCCAGCCAAGGAGGAGCCGCCTGATGGAAGAAGTCATCGCAATTGCCATTGGGGTCCTGGCGGCCTCCGGCGTCTGGCTGATCCTGCGACCACGGACGTTCCAGGTGGTGATGGGCCTGTGTCTGCTGTCCTACGGGGTCAACCTGTTCATCTTCAGCATGGGCAGCCTGTTTATCGGCAAGGAGCCGATCATCAAGGACGGCGTGCCGCAAGACTTGCTCAACTACACCGACCCGCTGCCCCAGGCCCTGGTGCTGACGGCGATCGTGATCAGCTTCGCCATGACTGCGCTGTTCCTGGTGGTGCTGCTGGCGTCCCGGGGCCTGACCGGCACTGACCATGTAGACGGCCGGGAGCCCAAGGAATGACCTGGATGAATCAACTGATCATCGCGCCGATCCTGCTGCCGTTGCTGACCGCCGCGCTGATGCTGATGCTCGGCGAGAAGCACCGTCCGCTCAAGGCGCGGATCAATCTGTTCTCCAGCATGGTCGGCCTCGGCATCGCCGTGCTGTTGCTGTACTGGACCCAAAAAGGCGGCCCCGGCTCCATCGGCGTGTACCTGCCGGGCAACTGGCAAGTGCCATTCGGCATCGTGCTGGTGGTGGACCAACTGTCGGCCATGATGCTGGTGCTCACCGGGATCATCGGCGTCAGCGCCCTGCTGTTCGCCATGGCCCGTTGGGACCGGGCCGGCACCAGTTTCCATGCGTTGTTCCAGATTCAGTTGATGGGCCTGTATGGCGCCTTCCTGACCGCCGACCTGTTCAACCTGTTCGTGTTTTTCGAGGTGCTGCTGGCGGCCTCCTACGGCCTGATGCTTCACGGCTCCGGCCGGGCGCGGGTGTCGGCGGGGCTACATTACATCTCCATCAACCTGCTGGCCTCGACCTTGTTCCTGATTGGCGCGGCGCTGATCTATGGCGTCACCGGCACCCTGAACTTTGCCGACCTGGCACTGAAAATCCCCCTGGTGCCGGAGGCCGATCGCGGCCTGCTGCACGCCGGTGCGGGCATCCTCGCCGTCGCCTTCCTGGCCAAGGCCGGCATGTGGCCGCTGAACTTCTGGCTGGCGCCCGCCTACTCCTCGGCCAGTGCGCCGGTGGCGGCGATGTTTGCGATCATGACCAAGGTCGGCGTGTACACCGTACTGCGCCTGTGGAACCTGCTGTTCTCCGGCCAGGCAGGGGCTTCGGCGCTGTTTGGCGGCGACTGGCTGATCTACGGCGGCATGGCGACCATCGTCTGCGCGGCACTGGCGATGATTGCCGCGCAACGCCTGGAACGCATGGCCAGCCTGAGCATTCTGGTGTCCGCCGGGATCCTGCTGTCGGCAGTGGGTTTTGCCCAGCCAAGCCTGACCGCCGGGGCGCTGTTTTACCTGGTCAGTTCCACCCTGGCGCTGAGCGCGCTGTTCCTGCTGGCCGAATTGATCGAGCGTTCGCGCTCCGCCAACGACATGCCCCTGGACGACGAAATCGAAGCCCTGCCCAAGGCCATGGAATCCCTGCATCCACCGCCCGGCACCAACCTCGACGATGAACAGAAAGCCGTCGTCGGCCAAGTGATTCCCTGGACCGTAGCGTTCCTCGGCCTGAGCTTTATCGCCTGTGCCCTGCTGATCATCGGCATGCCGCCGCTGTCCGGGTTTATCGGCAAACTCAGCTTGCTCAGCGCGTTGATCAACCCGATGGGCCTGGGTCATGCCATCGACCAACCCGTGCGTCCGGCGGCGTGGGGCCTGGTGGCACTGTTGATCTTCTCCGGCCTGGCCTCGCTGATCGCCTTCGCCCGCCTCGGCATCCAGCGCTTCTGGACCCCGGAAGAGCGTCCGTCGCCACTGCTGCGCCGCTTCGAGTGCGTGCCGATTTTCTTCCTGCTGGGCCTGAGTATCGCCCTGGCGTTCAAGGCCGAGCCGCTGATGCGCTACACCCAGGCCGCTGCCGAAAGCCTGAACAACCCGGAACATTATGTGATGGCGGTCATGGCGACGCGCCCGGTGCCGAGCCCTGAAGCCAAGGCCGCCGCCCTGGAGGTGCAGCCATGAAGCGCCTGTTCCCTGCCCCGTGGCTATCGTTGGCGCTGTGGTTGTTGTGGCTGGTGTTGAACCTGTCCGTCAGCCCCGGCAACCTGCTGCTGGGGGCGATCCTCGGCTTTGCGGCACCATGGATGATGGCGCCGTTGCGCCCGCTGCCGATCCGCATCCGCCGCCCAGGGGTGATCATCCGCCTGTTTTTCCTGGTGGGGCGTGACGTGATCATCTCCAACCTCGCCGTGGCCTGGGGCATCCTGACCTGCGGCTCGCGCCCACCACGTTCGCGCTTTATTAAAATCCCTCTGGACCTGCGGGATGCCAACGGCCTGGCCGTGCTGGCGATGATCACCAGCGTGACGCCGGGCACCGTGTGGTCGGAACTGGCCCTGGACCGCAGCATCCTGCTGATCCACGTGTTCGACCTGGATGACGAAGCGCAGTTTATCGAGCACTTCAAACACGCCTACGAACGGCCCCTGATGGAGATCTTCGAATGAGCGCCCTGCTCTCCAATGCGATCCTGTTCAGCCTGTTCCTGTTTTCCCTGGCCATGGTGCTGACGTTGATTCGCCTGTTCAAAGGCCCATCGGCCCAGGACCGGGTCCTGGCGCTGGATTACCTGTACATCCTGGCCATGCTGATGATGCTGGTGCTGGGCATTCGGTATGCCAGTGACACCTATTTTGAAGCGGCGCTGTTGATTGCGCTGTTTGGGTTTGTGGGGTCGTTTGCCCTGGCGAAATTCCTGCTGCGTGGGGAGGTGATCGAATGATCAATGTGGGTGTGTTGCCGCTGTGGGTTGAAGTGATCGTCGCGGTTTTATTGGTGCTTAGCAGCCTGTTTGCGCTGATTGGGGCGATTGGGTTGTTGCGGATGAAGGACTTCTTCCAGCGCATGCACCCACCCGCACTGGCCTCGACGCTGGGGGCGTGGTGTGTGGCGTTGGCCTCGATCATCTACTTTTCGGTGCTCAAGTCCGGGCCGGTGTTGCACGGTTGGTTGATCCCGATTCTGCTATCGATCACGGTGCCGGTGACCACGTTGTTGCTGGCACGCACCGCGTTGTTCCGCAAGCGCATGGCCGGGGATGATGTGCCGGCTGAAGTCAGTAGCCGTCGCACTGACAGCGGCAGTTGATCCCCGCAGGCGCCTCAGTAACGCAGGTGCTCTCCGGTGTCAGCTTCTTTGACGGCGATTCTGCCCGAAGGAATGCAGGCGCTGGAGAATGCCGCGCGGTTTCTTGAGCAGGCAATGGCCATTAAAGATTAATTAATCCAAAAATAGCTTGGCGCGCTTTCCTGGGCCTGATACGGTTTAGTGGATTATTTAATCCACTAAACTCAGGCGCTCTTCCATGACTACTCCCATCCCTCGTTTCAGCAACAAGGTCGCCCTGGTCACCGGCGGTTCCCGCGGTATTGGCGAAGCCGTCGTGCGTCGTCTGGCCGCCGAAGGCGCAGCGGTTGCGTTCACCTATGCGTCGTCCTCAGACAAGGCGCTGGCACTGGTCAGCCAGATCGAAAGCGATGGCGGCAAAGCGCTGACGATCCAGGCCGACAGCGCTGATGTCGTCGCGATCGAGCGGGCGGTTTCCACCACCGTTGAACGGTTTGGCGCGTTGAATATTCTGGTCAACAACGCTGGCATCCTGCAGCTGGGCAGCGTCGACGCGTTCAGCCTGGAAGACTTTGACAGGATGTTTGCGGTCAACGTCCGCGCCACGTTCGCCGCCGCCAAGGCGTGTTCGCCGGTGATGCAGGCCGGTGACCGGATCATCAGCGTTGGCAGCGTAGTCGCCCAGCGTTCGGGCTTCCCGGGCTCCAGCGTCTACAGCATGACGAAGTCGGCGATCGCCGGTATGATCCGCGGCCTGGCCATTGATTTCGCCCCGCGCGGCATCACCGTCAACAACGTGCAGCCAGGCCCGACCAGCACCGATATGAATCCGGCGGACGCCCCCCACGCGGGCATGATCAAAAGCTTGATCCCCTTGGGCCGTGTAGGCACCGCCGACGAAGTTGCCGGTATGGTGGCTTACCTCGCGTCCGAAGAAGCCGCTTTTGTCACCGGCGCCAGCCTGACCATCGACGGTGGTTACCTGGCCTGACCCATCACCCGCAACCGAGGTACCCCATGGCAAGACCCAGAGCATTCGACCGCGACCAGGTGCTGCGCGAGGCCATCAGAGTTTTCTGCGACAAGGGTTTTGCCGCGGCCTCAACGGAAGAATTGATGCAGGCCATGGGGCTGAGTCGCCAGAGCATGTACAACACCTTTGGCGACAAACGTCAGTTGTACCTGCTGGCGATGGCCGAGTATCAGCGCACCGGCGTCGACGACTTGATCGAACGCCTGAACCAGGGCCCGACACCGCTGCAGGCACTGCAGGACACCCTGCAATCCTTCGCCACCCGCGC
Source organism: Pseudomonas sp. PAMC 26793 (assembly GCF_000313235.1). Classification (NCBI taxonomy): domain Bacteria; kingdom Pseudomonadati; phylum Pseudomonadota; class Gammaproteobacteria; order Pseudomonadales; family Pseudomonadaceae; genus Pseudomonas; species Pseudomonas sp. PAMC 26793. The sequence goes on along the minus strand of NZ_AMXG01000026.1, from coordinate 235,949 downwards.
CCTGCGGGAAGGAACGGCGGGTTGCATGGGGGTCAATGCCATCTGCGAGTTCGGCGTGGGTGATGAAGAAATCAATCAACTCACCGCCCACAGCGCCGACCGCTTGCGCAATGCGTTCGAACAGACGCTGGAGCGTGCGCAGGAACAAGGCGAATTGGCCGTCGGCACCGATCTATCCGGCGCGTGTGATTTTCTGATGGCCACCCTCAGCGGTATGAAAGTCGCCAGCAAGGGCGGCGCAACGGTTGAGCAACTGGAGCGCATTGCGGGGTTTGCACTGCGGGCGCTCAGCGCAAAAGCGTGATCAGCCCACTAGAGTATCGGCGCGCCAAATCGATCCAATCGTGGCATCCAATGGTCCAGAATCTGCGCTGACGCCAGGATATGGTGCGCATGACCGATCAACAGCCGACGCGGCACGAACCCGATATAGCGGGAGTCATCGCTGTTGTCGCGATTGTCGCCCAACATGAAGTAATTGTCGGCCGGCACCACCACCGGACCGAAATCGCGTAACGCCCGTACCGTCGGCATGAACTGAATCGTGCGCTGGCTGTTGTTCGCACGCTCGGTCAGCTTGATCCCCGGGACCGTGTGGCCCGGAGCGATGGGCTCGCTGATGTCCTGCCCATTACTGTAGGTGGCCGGCGTACCGTTGACCCACAGCACTTCGTCGCGCATTTCCAGGGTATCGCCGGGGATGCCGACGATGCGTTTGATCAAACGAATGCCGTCCTTGGGTGATGAGAACGTGACGACATCGCCGCGCTGGGGGTTATCCAGCTTGGCCAGGGAAATATCGGTGAGGGGCAATTTGAGGTCATACGCCACCCGATTGACCAGCACCACATCACCTTCAAGCAACGTCGGGCGCATGGAGCCGGATGGAATGGGGTTCCAATCGGCCAGGGACGTACGGAAAACGCCGAAGCACAGCCAGAAAATGATCGCGTAACGGTAGCGGATTAACCAACGGCGCATAGATCCTCACAATACGAAAAGGGCCACCGGTCTGCGCCGGGCACCCCACGGTGATTTTTGGCAATGCTCGCTTATTGCACCGGAAGATTAAATTAACATTAGCGTTGCCGGCCCAAGACAGTCGGTATTTTCAAGCGCACAGAAAAAGGAGTTTCACGCCCCATGGATATCAAATGTTCGGTGTTTATCGCAGCCAGCGTCGACGGTTTTATTGCCCGGCCAGACGGTGATATCGAGTGGCTTCATCGGCCTGAGTACGAAGGGGCCGAATTGAACGGCGTGACCTATGAACACTTCATCGCCACCGTAGACGCGCTGGTGATGGGCCGCAAGACCCTGGAAAAAGTGTTGTCCTTTCCGGAGTGGCCCTATGAGGGTTTGCCGGTCATAGCACTCTCTCATCAATCGGTTGAGCTACCTGCGGAGTTGAAGGGCAAGGTTGAGGTGGTGAGCCAGGATGTCACCCGCCTCGTGGCAGCGTTGGCCGAGCGCGGGATGAAACACCTTTATATCGACGGAGGCCAGACTATTCAGCAGTTTCTTGAGGCGGGTTTGATCGACGAGATGATCATCACGCGTATTCCGGTTGTGCTGGGTCAGGGGATCCCCTTGTTCAGCCAGTTGGGTGGCGAGCATGGGCTTCGGCATATCGGCACGTATGCGTCGGATAATGGGTTTGTTCAAAGCCGGTATGAGGTCAGTGGCAAGCGCTGATGCTCGCGGGCCAACACCCGGAAATTTCTGAAAGCTTTTTCGGGTTGTCGCTCAGAAGATGGCTCCCTGCTCTTCGGTGGTCGCTGCAAATTCAGCGACCGGGTTTCGCAGCCCGGTTAAACTCTAGACGCACAGCGTCCATCACAAGATAGCGGGCGCTTTTTTATGCCTGATGTTATGGCGGCTGTGCGCGGGATACCTTCGGGTATGCCGGGTGACTAGAGTCCCGGTCTGCGAACCTGCGTACAGGTGCCACCCGATTGTCGTTTCGCAGCGTTAGATTTCAACTAGACCTGCCCCGCCACAAAAGAAAAATCCTATATATTGCTCACACACTTCAAAGAGAATCCTCCGATATTTCCTATTTGCCTTTTTTTGTATTCTGAAAATCAATAGATCAGGATGCTTCTTTATGGCTAACCACGGTTACATGACGATCAACGGAAAAACCCAGGGTCTTATTTCCGCAGGCTGTTCGACACAAGACTCTATCGGTAACAAATGCCAGGAAGGGCATCGCGACGAAATAATGGTGATGTCCTATAACCACAACATGCTCAATGAAGGGAATGTCAGAGCTGCCACTCACGGGCCAGTGGTCATTACAAAAAACGTCGATAAAGCTTCACCTCTGTTGGCGATGGCACTTTCCAGAAGAGAAGAGCTTAACTGCATCATCCATTTCTACCGTATTTCTCAGTTTGGCCAACACCAGAAGTACTACACCGTCGACCTACGGGGTTGCATCATCGCGGACCTTTCCCTTGATGTGCCCCACGCAGTACTGATGCACGATATAGATGCACAAGAGCATCTCTCCATCCGATATCGGGAAATCATCTGGACTCACCACCTGGCCGGTACCAGTGGCTACAGTTCATGGCCCGAGACCGATCTATGAAACTGGATAAAGAACCATCAACCCCAACGTTTCATGATCTGTGGGAAGTCAATCAAGCCGCAGCGAAGCTGACGAATCACGATTGATTATTTTAGCTTTCTTGATTTTTTCGGTATTGGGCGTTCTATTTGCCTACAGTCTCAAAGTGATCCTTTCCAGCAAAAATATTGGTTATACCAAGCTCCTGCTAGGCCTTGGGGTGAACATGCTTTTTATCAGCGTGCACATGGACATCGTTAAATTTGATAATTTCTTGTACTTCGGGCATCACCCGGAAATCATTAATAATTACGAGTCAATTGGTTGGCTCGCATTTATCTGTCTTTTCCTGCATGCGTTAGCACTTCCCGTCAAACGTGACTTGAAGTGGTGGTGGCAGCGCTTACCCAGAGGTTCCCAAAGATGATCACCTGGACGTTTGATTGCCCCCACGCTCTACGTAGGAATGCATACCGTGAGGCCCCGCATCAACTCGTGCAGAACCTCAACCTCGCACAGACGGCGGGACGCAGAGCGTCCGGGGCGACATTCCCACGCGGAGCGTGGGAACAATAGATCAACAGCACAGCGGCCTACCGCCCGGCTTGAGTGTGGTGAAGCAACAGCAAAATCAGAAGCGGGCACGGTTTAAATGTGGGAGCGGGCTTGCTCGCGAAGGTCGTTAACGATGACGTGGGCGTCCTGATTCAACGCGGCGCACTCATGTTCTTCGCGAGCAAGCCCGCTCCCACATTAAGCAGCTCTGCGTTTGATCTTGAGATGGCTTGCTCGCCCCTTGATGTGTCAACCATGTCCCCGCACAGGTGCCCCGTCCAAGACATGCTGTAAGAATCGCCACCCGAATGACGGATAGATAGGCCAAAAAAACGCCCCGAACCAGTCGGGGCGTTTTTCATTCAGCATTCACTCATCAAGCCTGATCAGCCAACCGCCACGTCGTCCCGCCCTTCCCGTCTTCCAACACCACACCCATCGCGGTCAGTTGGTCACGGATCCGGTCAGACTCCGCCCAGTCCTTGTTGGCCCGGGCAGTCAAACGTGCCTGGATCAGCGCATCAACTTCAGCGGCATCCACACGCCCTTCAGCGCCCGCCTGCAGGAAGTCATCGGCTTCCATCTGCAATACGCCCAGCACGCTCGCCAGCTCTTTCAAACGTGCGGCAAGCCCAGCCGCTGCGTCGAGATCGCTCTCGCGCAGGCGGTTGATCTCGCGCACCATTTCAAACAGCACCGCGCAGGCTTCAGGCGTACCGAAGTCGTCGTTCATCACTTCGGTAAACCGTGCCACGAACGCTTCGCCGCCGGCAGGCGCCACAGAGGGGAGGCCTTTCAACGCGTGGTAGAAACGCTCCAGGGCGCCCTTGGCGTCCTTGAGGTTGTCTTCCGAGTAGTTGATCGCGCTGCGGTAGTGGCTCGACACCAACAGGTAGCGCACCACTTCCGGGTGGTACTTCTCCAGCACGTCGCGGATGGTGAAGAAGTTGTTCAAGGACTTGGACATCTTCTCGCCATTGATGCGAATCATGCCGCAGTGCATCCACGCGTTGGCGTAGGTCTTGCCGGTGGCCGCTTCGCTTTGGGCGATTTCGTTTTCGTGGTGCGGGAACTCAAGGTCGCTGCCGCCACCATGAATATCGAAGGTCTCGCCCAGGCAGCAGGTGGACATCACCGAGCATTCGATGTGCCAGCCCGGACGCCCGGCGCCCCATGGCGACTCCCAGCTCGGCTCGCCGGGCTTGGTGCCTTTCCACAGCACGAAGTCCAGCGGGTCTTGCTTGGCTTCGTCGACTTCGATCCGCGCACCGATGCGCAGGTCTTCGATTTTCTTGCGCGACAGCTTGCCGTAGCCCATGAACTTGGCGACGCGGTAGTACACGTCGCCATTGCCCGGGGCGTAGGCGTAACCCTTGTCGATCAGGGTCTGGATCATCGCGTGCATGCCCGGGATATGGTCCGTGGCGCGCGGCTCCATGTCCGGCTTAAGGATGTTGAGGCGCGCCTCGTCCTCGTGCATCGCCGCAATCATGCGCTCGGTCAGCGCGTCGAACGACTCGCCGTTTTCGTTGGCGCGGTTGATGATCTTGTCGTCGATGTCGGTGATGTTGCGCACATACGTCAGGTCATAACCGCTGAAACGCAACCAGCGGGTCACCAGGTCGAAGGCAACCATGCTGCGGCCGTGGCCGATGTGGCAGTAGTCGTACACGGTCATGCCGCACACGTACATGCGCACCTTGTTGCCATCCAGCGGCTTGAAGACTTCTTTGGTCTTGCTGAGTGTGTTGTAGATCGTTAGCACGACAGTTCCTTAAAACAGAATCACTGGCCCCACGAATCACGCAAGGTCACGGTACGGTTGAATACCGGAGCACCGGGTTTCGAGTCCTTGATATCCGCGCAGAAGTAACCTTCGCGCTCGAACTGGAAACGGTCTTCCGGCTGTGCGTCGCCAAGCGATGGCTCGGCACGACAACCTGTGAGCACTTGCAGCGAGTCAGGGTTGATGTTGTCCAGGAAACTGGCGCTGTCTTCGGCCTTCTCGGGGTTAGGCGAGCGGAACAGGCGATCGTACAGGCGCACTTCGCATTCGATGCTGGCCGCGGCCGGTACCCAGTGCACCACACCTTTGACCTTGCGGCCTTCCGGGTTCTTGCCCAGGGTTTCCGGGTCGTAGGAGCAACGCAGTTCGACGATGTTGCCATCGGCGTCCTTGATCGCTTCGTCGGCACGGATCACGTAGCTGCCGCGCAGGCGCACTTCGCCATTCGGCTCCAGGCGCTTGTAGCCTTTTGGCGGCTCTTCCATGAAGTCATCGCGGTCGATGTAGATTTCACGGGCGAACGGCAGCTTGCGCACGCCGAGTTCTTCTTTCTGCGGATGACGCGGCAGTTCGAGGTTTTCGACCTGGTCTTCCGGGTAGTTGGTGATCACGACTTTCAACGGACGCAGCACGCACATGGCGCGCGGGGCGTTCGCGTCGAGGTCCTGACGGATGCTGAACTCGAGCATGCCGTAGTCGACCACACCGTCGGAGCGGTTGGTGCCGACCATCTCGCAGAAATTGCGGATCGACGCCGGGGTGTAGCCACGACGGCGGAAGCCCGACAACGTCGACATGCGCGGGTCGTCCCAGCCGAACACGTGCTTTTCATCAACCAGTTGCTTGAGCTTGCGCTTGCTGGTGATGGTGTAGTTCAGGTTCAGGCGGCTGAACTCGTACTGACGCGGGTGCGCCGGTACCGGCAGGCTGTCGAGGAACCATTCGTACAGAGGACGGTGGCTTTCGAACTCCAGGGTGCAGATGGAGTGGGTGATGCCTTCGATGGCGTCCGACTGACCGTGGGTGAAGTCGTAGTTCGGGTAGATGCACCACTTGTCACCGGTCTGGTGGTGATGGGCGTGACGGATGCGGTACATGATCGGGTCGCGCAGGTTCATATTCGGCGAGGCCATGTCGATCTTGGCACGCAGTACACGGGCGCCGTCCGGGAACTCGCCGGCGCGCATGCGGTTGAACCAGTCCAGGTTCTCTTCCACCGAACGGTCGCGGAACGGGCTGTTCTTGCCCGGCTCGGTCAGGGTGCCACGGTATTCCTTGGCTTGCTCCGGGGTCAGGTCGTCAACGTAGGCCTTGCCGGCCTTGATCAGCTCGACGGCCCAGTCGAACAACTGGTCGAAATACTTGGAGGCATAGCGCACTTCACCGGACCATTCGAAGCCCAGCCACTTGATGTCGCTTTCGATGGCGTCGATGTATTCCTGGTCTTCCTTGGCCGGGTTGGTGTCGTCGAAACGCAGGTGCGTGACGCCACCGAACTCCTGGGCCAGGCCGAAGTTCACACAGATCGACTTGGCGTGGCCGATGTGCAGGTAACCGTTGGGCTCAGGCGGGAAGCGGGTGACGATCTGCGTGTGCTTGCCCGAATCCAGGTCCGCCTGGATGATCGGGCGCAGGAAATTGACCGGGACGGCAGGTCCGGCCTTGGAATTCGAGGTAGGGTCGACAGTGGGCTTGCTCATAGGATCCTTGAACAGACGAAGTACTTGGCCGGGTGAGGCCGACAAACAAAGGGCTTATCATAGCCGATGCCGTCAAGGCCCTGACAGAGCGTGGCCAAAAACTGCTGCATTTATTGCATGGGCGGTAAAAAACCACCTCGAAATTCCCGCAGGTCACGCTAAACTGCGCGCCTTGGCTGCCGTTTTTGCCAAGCAGGTAAGGCGCAAAACGCCCAAACCCACGAATTCCTTGAAAGAGTAGTGAACATGACTCAAGTCAAACTGACCACCAACCACGGTGACATCGTCATCGAGCTGAACGCCGAGAAAGCGCCGATCACCGTCGCCAACTTCATCGAGTACGTTAAAGCCGGCCACTACGAAAACACTGTTTTTCACCGTGTCATCGGCAACTTCATGGTCCAGGGCGGCGGTTTCGAGCCTGGCATGAAAGAAAAGAAAGACAAGCGTCCAAGCATCCAGAACGAAGCGGACAACGGCCTTTCCAACGACAAGTACACCGTCGCCATGGCCCGTACCATGGAGCCGCATTCGGCCTCCGCGCAGTTCTTCATCAACGTCGCCGACAACACCTTCCTGAACCACAGCGGCAAGAACGTGCAGGGCTGGGGCTACGCGGTATTCGGTAAAGTCACCGCAGGCACCGACGTTGTCGACAAGATCAAGGGTGTGCAAACCACCGGCAAGGCAGGTCACCAGGACGTTCCGGTAGAAGACGTTATCGTCGAGAAAGCCGAGATCGTTGAGTGATATTGCTGATTTCAGATTTGCATCTGGAAGAGGAGCGCCCGGACATAACCCGGGCGTTTCTGGATTTACTGAACGGCCGCGCCCGTTCCGCCCAGGCGTTGTACATTCTGGGGGACTTCTTCGAAGCCTGGATTGGCGACGACGGGATGACGCCCTTCCAGCGTTCGATTTGCAAGGCTCTGCGCGAGCTGAGCGACAGCGGCACCCAGATTTTCATCATGCACGGCAACCGGGATTTCCTGATCGGCAAGGCGTTCTGCAAAGCCGCAGGCGCAACCTTGCTCAAGGACCCGAGTGTGGTGCAGCTCGCAGGCGAGCCCGTGCTGTTGATGCACGGCGACAGCCTGTGTACCCGCGACCTTGGCTATATGAAGCTGCGGCGCATCCTGCGCAACCCCATCACCCTGTTCATCCTGCGCCACCTGCCCTTGGGCGCGCGGCACAAGCTGGCGCGCAAGCTGCGCAGCGAAAGCAGCGCCCAGGTGCGGATGAAGGCCAACGATATTGTCGATGTGACACCTGAGGAAGTGCCGAGGGTGATGCAGCAGTTCGGCGTGCGTACCTTGGTGCATGGCCACACCCACCGCCCGGCGATTCACAAATTGCAGATTGGCGAGCAAGCGGCCAAGCGCATTGTGCTGGGGGATTGGGACAAGCAAGGGTGGGCGTTGCAGGTGGATGAGCAAGGGTTTCAACTGGCGGCGTTTGACTTCGTCAACCCGCAGTTGGCACTGCCCGGCGCTTGACCCAGATCGTTCCCACGTTCTGTGTGGGAATGCATCCTGTGACGCTCTGCGTCACGACTTTCAAAAGCGGACGCAGAGCGTCCAAAGCGGCGTTCCCACGCAGAGCGTGGGAACGATCATCAAAGCGGCGTTCCCACGCGGAGCGTGGGAACGATCAGGGATTGAGGCTTAGTGGCCAGAAGCCTCCGGCCCGGCCTTCGCCGCAAACGGCGGTTTCGCCAGCCATACAATCACGATCAACGCCATGAACATCCACCCCAGCAACGTGAAGTAATCCACGGTGGACATCATGTACGCCTGGCTCGTCAGTATCTGATCAAGCTGCGCATACGCCTTTTGCCCTGCCCCGCCGAGCGCCTGCAAGGCATCCCGGGTGGCCGAGTCGTAGGTGGTCATGTTTTCGCTCATGTAGGCATGGTGCTGGTCCGCCCGGCGAATCCAGATCCAGGTGGTCAACGAGGCCGCAAAGCTGCCGCCCAGGGTCCGCAGGAAGGTCGCCAGGCCCGCGCCGTCGGCGATTTGCGCCGGTGGCAGGTCGGACATCAGGATGCTCAAGGTCGGCATGAAGAACAGCGCCACGCCGATACCCATGAACAACTGCACCAGGGCGATGTGGGTGAAGTCCACTTCATTGGTAAACCCGGCGCGCATGAAGCAACTCAAGCCAATCGCCAGGAACGCCAGCCCGGCCAGCAAACGCAGGTCGAACTTGTGCGCGTACTTGCCCACGAACGGCGACATCAACACCGGCAGAATCCCGATCGGCGCCACCGCCAGGCCCGCCCAGGTGGCGGTATAGCCCATCTGGGTTTGCAGCCATTGCGGCAGGATCAGGTTGATGCCGAAGAACCCGGCATACCCCAACACCAACACAATCGTGCCGATGCGGAAGTTGCGGTAGGCGAACAGCCGCAGGTTGACCACCGGGTGCTCGTCGGTCATTTCCCAGATCACGAACACCGCCAGGGCGATGGCCGAGATTACCGCGCCGATGATGATGAAGTTCGACTCAAACCAGTCCAGGTCGTTGCCCTTGTCGAGGATGATCTGCAAGGCGCCGACGCCGACGATCAGGCTGAGCAAGCCGACGTAGTCCATCGGTTGGTAGCTGGTGACCACCGGGCGTTTCTTCAGTTGCGAGCGCACCACCATCACCGCAAAGATGCCGATGGGGACGTTGATAAAGAAGATCCACGGCCAGCTGTAGCTGTCGGTAATCCAGCCGCCGAGGATCGGCCCGGCAATCGGCGCCACCACCGTGACCATCGCCAGCAACGCCAGGGCCATGCCGCGCCTGGCGGGGGGATAGACCGCGATGAGCAGCGTCTGGGTCATCGGGTACAGCGGGCCGGCAACCAGGCCTTGCAGCACCCGAAAGCCGATCAGCTCAGGCATCGAGGTGGAAATACCGCAGAGAAACGAGGCCAGCACAAACAGGATGGTGGCCCACAGAAACAGCTTCACCTCGCCGAAGCGACGGCTCAGCCAGCCGGTGAGCGGCAGCGCGATGGCGTTGCTCACGGCAAACGAGGTGATGACCCAGGTGCCCTGCTCCGAACTCACGCCGAGGTTGCCGGAAATCGTCGGCAACGCCACGTTGGCGATGGTGGTGTCGAGCACCTGCATAAAGGTCGCCAGGGACAAGCCGATGGTGGCCATCAGCAAGCTGGGCGGCGTGAACGAGGCGTTATTGCTCATTAGCGTTGCGCAGCCTTTGGAGCGGCGACGCTGTTGTCATGAATCAACTGGGTGATCATGGCGTCAGCTTCTGCCAGTTGGCGATCGTAGACGTTGGTGGTGAACGAAGCCTTTTGCGGCGCCTGCTGGGCCAGTACCGGGCCGCTCTGGTCGTGCAGGTCGACATTGACCACGGTGGACAAGCCCACCCGCAGTGGGTGCTTGGCCAACTCATCGGCGTTCACATGGATACGCACCGGTACCCGTTGCACGATCTTGATCCAGTTACCGGTGGCGTTCTGCGCCGGCAGCAAGGCAAACGCACTGCCGGTGCCTGCGCCGAGGCTGTCCACGGTGCCGCTGAACTTCACGTCGCTGCCGTAGATATCGGATTCGATATCCACCGGCTGGCCGATACGCATATTGCGCAGCTGGGTTTCCTTGAAGTTGGCATCGATCCACAGCTGATCCAGCGGGATCACGGCCATCAACGCGGTGCCCGGCTGGACCCGCTGGCCCAGTTGCACGGTACGTTTGGCCACATAACCGGTCACTGGTGCAATCAGGGTGCTGCGGGCGTTGGCCAGGTAAGCCTGGCGCAACTGTGCGGCGGCAGCCTGCACGTCCGGGTGGGACGAAATCACGGTGTCATCCACCAGGGCGCTGCTGGTCTTGAACTGTTGCTGCACGTTGGCCAAAGCGTTTTGCGCCGAGGTCAGGTCGTCACGGGCGTGGGACAGTTCTTCCTGGGAAATCGCCCCGCCAGCGGCGAGGTTCTTGCGTCGGTTGTAGTTGTCCTGGGCCTTTTGCACGTTGGCTTGTTGCGCCAGCACCTGGGCCTTCATGCCATCGACGTTGCTGTACAAGCCACGCACCTGGCGCACGGTGCGGGCCAGGTTGGCCTGGGCACTTTGCAGGCCGACGGCCGCGTCGTTGGGGTCGAAGTTGATCAGCACCTGGCCTTCATGGACCAGGTCACCGTCGTCGGCACCGATGCTCACCACAGTGCCGGTGACCAGCGGGGTAATTTCCACCACGTTGCCGTTGACGTAGGCGTCGTCGGTGCTTTCGCTGAAGCGGCCATACAGTTCGTACCAACCCCACACGCCCAGGACGCCGAGGATAACGATCAGCGCCAGCACAAACAGCATGACTTTGCGTTTGCGCGGGTTGCTGGTGTTGGGTTGTTCAGCCTTGTTTGTTTCGGGAGCGTTGTTGCTGGTTTCGGCAGTGGCCATGACAAGTACCTTGAATTATTCAGTGCGCGTGGCTGGGGTGGTCGAGGCCACGTTATCGGCGTGGAAACCGCCGCCCAGGGCCTGCATCAGTTGAATCGAAAGATCGATTTGCTCGGCATTCAGGGTGGCCAACTGACGTTGGGCCTGGAGTAATTGCTGTTCGATGCTGAGCACGTCCAGGTAATTACCGATGCCTGAGCTGTAACGCTGGACGCCGGTGTCGTAGGACTGCTGCGCAATGTCAGCAGCATGTTGCTGGGCCTGGATCTGCCGGCCGGTCTCGCGCAATTGCGAGAGGGTGTTGCCGATATCGCCCAAGGCTTGCACCAGGGTTTTGTTGTACTGGGCCACGGCCAGGTCGTAGTCGGCGTCGCGGGCATCGAGGTCGGCGCGCAAGCGCCCACCGTCGAAGATCGGCAGTGAAATGGTCGGTGCAATGCTGAAGAAACGGCTGGCCGAACCAAACATCGCATCCCCCAGCAACGACTCGGCCCCGGCGCTCGCGCTCAGGTTGAGGTTGGGATAGAAACGGGTCTTGCTGGCCGCGATGTTCTTGCTCGCCGCCTCCACTCGCCAGCGTGCGGCGATCAGGTCTGGACGACGGCCCACCAGCTCGGCTGGCAATACCGAAGGCACGGCAACCGCGCTGGGCTTGAGCACGTTGGGGCGTGCCAGTTCGCTGCCACGGTCCGGGCCTTTGCCGAGCAACACGGCGAGGGCGATCTTGGCGCTCTGCAGTTGTTTTTCCGCATCGATCAGTTGCGACTGGGAGCTGGCTTCCAGGCTCTCGGTTTGCTGGTACTGGTACTGGCTGTCGATCCCGGAGTTCAGGCGACGCTTGCCCAGGTCGAGCATTTGCCGGGTGCGCTTGAGGTCATCGTTAGCCAGGTCGCGCACGATATGGGCCTGGCCCAGGTCGCTGTAGGCCTTGGCGACGTTGGCCGCCAGGGTCAGCCGTGCGGCCTGTTGGTCGACTTCGGCGGCACGGGCCTGGCCCAGTGCGGCTTCCCAGGCGGCACGCTGACCACCCCACAGGTCGAAGTTGTAATTGAAGCTGGCGCCGATGTTGCGCACGGTGGCGTAAGTGCCGCCGATCCCTTGTGGGTCCTGGTCCTTGGCCAAGCGTGAGCGGCTGACCCCGGCGCTGGCATCCAGGGTTGGCATGCGGTCGGCGTCAGCGGCATAGGCTGCGGCTTCGGCCTGGTGGGCGCGGGCGCTGGCCACCTGCATGTCGGGGCTGTTCTGCAGGGCTTCCTGGATCAGGCCGTCGAGCTGTGGGTCGCCAAGGCCCTTCCACCAGTCGGCGGTGGGCCAGGCAGCGGTGGACAGGGTCACGCCGCTGAGGGATTTGCCGGTTTGCAGGTTATTGGCTTCGAGGCGTTTGCCTTCTGTGTCCAAGCCGCTGAAATTGGCACAACCGGCCATAGTCATGGCCACCAGCACAAGGCTGAGGCCGGCACGCAAGGAGCGATTGTTCATGCACTACCTACCCGCTGAATGGTGATGGGATCACCCGCAGCTATCAGAATTTTCTTCAGGATTTTTTCCAGGGTTTGCAATTCACCCGGCTCCAGCGCGCCTGCCAACTGGTTCAAGGCCTGGGCACCAATGTGCGGCAGCATGTCGGCCACGCGCTGGCCTTCCGCGGTCAGCACCAACTGCACCTGGCGCCGGTCCTGCTCGGAACGCTTGCGCGCCAGCAGGTCCTTTTGTTCCAGGCGGTCGAGCATGCGGGTCATGGAGCCGCTGTCCAACGACAGGTTGCGGCACAGCTCGGCCGGTGTGTCGACGCCGTACTGGGCCATGATGATCAACACCTTGAACTGCGCGGCGGTGATGCCGTGAGGTTCCATATGGGTGTCGATGATCTTGTCTTTAAGCAGCGCAGCCCGGCCCAGCAGCAAGCCGAGGTGGCAGTTATGAAAGTTTTCGGGGGTGAAGTGCTTCATCGAGACCAACCTATTAACTGCCTAAGCAGTGAATGTATGTCACGATGTTACTGCCTAGGCAGCGAATGTCAAACGAATAGTTAGGTTGCTTGCTAATTAGCCGATAAAGGGTGGGAGCCGGGCTCCCACCCTGAACCTGTACGGATCAGAAATCGCGCTTGTAGAAAATATCCAGGGAGCTGGCCACACCGCTGGCCACTTCCAGATACACCTTCTTGCTCAGCAGGTAGCGCAAGGCAATGGTGTTGGCCGGTTCGAAAACCCCGACGCCATAACGCAGGCTGAGCTTCTCCGAAATCTTGCCGCTGGCTACCACAGCGGTATTGGTGCCGCTGCCCTGAGTGTCCAGTTCAAAGTCCTGGATGCCCAGGTTCTTGGCGATGTCCGAGGTGACACCGGCACTGCCCATCAACCCGAGACCCAACGCCGCTTCAGCCAGCATGTTGTTGTCCTCACCGTTGGTGGTGCGTGATCGTCCCAACACCAGGTACGACAAGGCATCCTCCTGGGCCATCGCCGGCTCCGAGAAGATTTGCGTCGTCGGCTGCTCGGCACTGCCGCTCAGACGAATACCGGCGGTGACGGTCCGGGACGGCTCGGTGGTGATTCGCACCGCTTCGATATCCAGGAACGGCTGGTCAAGCGGCCCGGCGAACAGCAATCGCGCGCGGCGCACCGTGAGGCGCTGGCCGTAGGCGCGGTAGCGGCCATCGTTGAGCCACAGTTCGCCACGGGTGTCCATGTTGTCGCCGATGTGCACGTGGCCTTGCAGGTTGGCGGTGAGGCCAAACCCAGCGAAGCTCAGCTTGTCCTTGCCGACCTCCACGTCGATGTCCATCGCCATGGCCATGGGCGGCTTGCCCTCTTCGGTCTGGCTGCCGACGATCACGGTGTCATCCGAGACCTTGACCGTCGACGGCGGCAGTTCGCGCACAGTGATCTCGCCCCTGGGAATCTGCACCTTGCCGGAGATCGCCAGCTTGTCGTTCTTCATGCTGATTTTCAGGTCGGGTTCCACTTCCAGGGCCGCGTACGGCTCCACAGTGACCGGCAGTTGCGTGCCTTGCAGGGCGATATCCACCGCCAGGGCCTGGCCCCAATCGATCTGGCCCTTGATAGTGCCCTGCCCGGCCTTGCCGCTGCGCCATCCGCCGTTAAGTTGCACGCTTTCGCCGGCAATCACCGCCTGGATATTCAGGCCTTCGAAACTGGTGGGCAGTTCCGGGCCAGAGATTTCGCCGCCGACCAGGTTGACGCTGCCGTTGACCTGAGGCGCCAGCAGGCTGCCGGCGATTCGCCCGTTACCGTTGAGCTTGCCGTTGAGTTTCTCGACCATGGGTACAAAGGGTCGGGCCACCGCGAGGTCGAGGCCGGTCAGGGTGAAGTTACCGCTGATCGGCTTGTTCTTCGCCAGTGGATTGAGCTGCGCCTGCAACAGCAACTCGCCGAGCTTGCCGCCACGGAAATTGAGCTGGGTGTCGATGCGCGTGGGGTTGAGGGTGGTTTCCAGCTTCAGCGTGTCGTAGGGGAAATCCAGCCACTGATCCTTGTCCTTGACCCGCAGGGTGCCGCCGCTGGCGTCCACCGAGACCACGCCTTTGGGGCCGCTGGCCGGCAAATCGAGTTGCACGTCGGCATTGAGCTTTCCCTGCCAGGCGAAATCCTTGGGCAACCACTGGGCCAGGCTGTCGATGGGGAACTGCTTGAGGTGGTAACGCAGCTTGGGCTCTGGCATCAGGCGCTGGTCTTCACCGCACAGGCTCGCCGGGCCGGAGACCCAGCAATGGGCAGCAAAGGTCAGCTTGCCGTCGGCCAGGCGCTCGATTTTCGCCGGGGCTTGCAGCTTCCAGTCCTGGCCACCGGCTTGCACATCGCCGCTGGCCAGGCGCCCGCGCCAGTTGCCTTTATCGAGGTTGCCGTCCAGGGCCAGGGCCAGCTTGAGCAACGGGCCGGCCAGGTCGAGCTGGACTTTCTGGCTCTTGATATCGCCCTGGGCGCTGGCAGTGAAGGTGCCGAGCTGGGTTTCACCGGCCTGGATGCCACTGCCCTTCAGGTCGATTTTGGCGCGTTGGGCGTTATCCAGGTTCGCGTCCAGGGTCAGGTTTTGCAGGCGGTTATCTTCAAACGCCAGTTGCTGGCCAACCAGGTTGAGCTTGCCTTGCGGCGCTTTCAGGGTGCCGGCGACGTCGAGGCGACCATTCATCTGCCCGCGCAGTTGCGGCCAGAGCTGGGCGAGGCGTGTCAGCTTGATGTCGATCTGCCCGGCGAGGCGCTGTTGCAGGCTGCCGCTGCCGTAGATGCGGTTGTCACCGAGGCGGATGTCCAGGGCGCCGAGGGTCCACTGCTCGCCTGCGCCTTCGGCCTTGGCCTGGAGCACGGCGGGTTGGCCGCGCAAGCGGCCCTTGAGGTCGAGGTCGGCATTGAGCTTGAGTTGCTCGTTCTTCAATTCACCCTTGCTGCGCAGCGGGCCCGCGAGGGTGCCGGGCAGTTCCGCGACCCAGTACGCCGGGTTGATGGCCGACAGGTCCAGCGCGGTATCCCAGGCGATGCCATCGGCAAATTGCAGGTTCAGGTGGCCTTCGGCCTTGCCCTGGCCGGCGGCGAGTTTCAACTCGGGGAGGAACACTTGCTTGAGGTCGCCGCTGAACGGGCTGGCCAGGCTGAACTTGCCCGCCGGGCCGTCGAGATCGGCCTTGAAGTTGCCCAGGTAGTTGCCGTCCTTGTAGGAGACTTCACCATTGAAGGTCCGCAAGGCGACTTGGGGTTCGTCGATCACCGGATACAGGCGATGCCAGGGGAAATCCAGCCAGTCGATTTTCGCGTCGGCGCTGAAGCCTTGCTGCCAGTCCAGGTTGGCACTGAGCTTGAGGCTTTGTTTATCGCCCGCATTCAAATCCAGCCCGGCGATCTGCGCGCCCTTGGCGTCGACCTTGCCTTGCAGCAGCAGGTCCACCGGGCCTTTTTCCGCCGGCAGAACGGCTTTGCCGAGCAGTTGGTAACCGTTGCTCAGGTCGCCCTTGGCGGTCAGGTCCAGCTGATTGAGTTGCAGGGTATCGGGCAAATCGGCACTGGGTTTGAAGCCGTCGGCGGTGATGCGCAGCTGCGCCGGCAGGTTTTCCACCAGGGGCTGCAACTCGCCGCTGAGCTTGGCCGGGAGGTAGCCGATGCTGTGGGCGTCGAGCTTGAGGGTTTTGAGCAAGTCGCCATCGACCTTGAGCGCCAGGGTCCAGGGCGCGCCGCCCGGCGCGTAAGGCAGGCTCAGGTTACCGCTGGCGGCCAACGGCCAGTTGCCGGTGGGTTGCAGCAGGCCGGACAGGTCAAGGACCAAACCGTCCCGTTGCAGGTGCACCGAATCGATCTGCATCCCGGCGGCAGTCCAGTGCGCCGCCAGTTGCAGGCCCTGGAGCTCTTCGCTGCCATTGAACAGCAGGCTGCCGACGCGGATGTCGCCCAACTGAAGGGCGACCGGCAGTTTCAAGTTCGGCAGGGAAATCGGGCCGCTGCTGTCTTCGGTGCCGGGCGGAAATTGCAGGCTCACCTGCTCCACATCCAGCTGGTTGATGCACAAGGTCATGCGCATCAAACAGGCCGGCGACCAGTCGAACTTCGGCGCCTGCAGCTCCACGCGGCTGCTATCTTGCTGCCATAACAGATGGTCGGCACTCCACTGCCCGCCCAGGCGACCCTGGAAGTTCTCCAGGGTCAAACCCGGCACCTGGCCCAGCACCCAACGGCTGCCGGATTGGGTGCCCAGCACCGTGCACAGTGCCAGCACTATCAGCGCGAGGACCGCCAGAACGGCCAGCCCCGCTATTTTCAAACCACGCATCACAGCTCAGGCCCCATGGAAAAGTGCAAACGAATGCCGCCCGGATCTTCGAGGGCATGGGCCAGGTCGAGGCGGATCGGGCCGACCGGCGACACCCAGCGCACGCCCACACCTACACCGGTTTTCAGGCTCGGCATTTCCAGGGTGTTGAACGAGTTGCCTTGGTCGATAAAGGTCGCGATCCGCCATTTTTCGGCGATGGAATATTGATACTCGGCGCTCAGGGCCACCATATAGCGGCCACCGATGCGGTCACCAAGGTCGTTTTCCGGGGACAGCGTCTGGTACTCGTAACCCCGTACGCTCTGGTCGCCACCGGCAAAAAACCGCAACGACGGCGGCACCGATTTGTAGCCGTTGGTGGCACTGCCGCCAAACTGCGCCCGTGCCAGGAAACGGTGGTTGTCCCACAGGGTGGTCAAGCCCTTGATCGTCGCCGTGCCGTACAGCAGGTTGGTGTCGGAACCCAGGCCTTCCTTGGCGACCTTCGCGTCGAACAGCAGGCGATAGCCATTGTGCGGGTCGATGCGGTTGTCGCTGCGCAGGTAGGAATAACTGATGCCCGGCATCAGTAGCGTACTCAGGCCCGAGTCGTTGCCCAGGCGATACTCTTCGCGCTGCCATTTGAGCGAGATCACCCGCGTCCAGCCGCTGGGTAACTTGCTGTGCCACTCGGGGCCGAGGGTCAGCAATTTACTCAGGGTGTCAGTGTTGGCGATTTCTTCATTCTGGTAGCCACCGGCGAAACGCAGTTTGTCGGTGAGTGGCGGGTCCATGGGGATGTCGTACCACAGCCCGACGTTCTGCCGAGGCGCGGAAAGCTCGGCTTCCCAGCCATAACTGTGGCCCTGGGGGTTGACCCAGTGGCGCGTCCAGTTGGCCTTGCCCCGCGGGCCGACATCGGTCGAGTAACCGAGGCCCAGGCCCATGGTGCGGGGCTTGCGGGTTTCGAGTTGCACGGCCACCGGAATCACGTCATTGGTCGAGGCGGCCGGGGCGGCGTCCACCCGTACGCCTTCGAAAAAGCCGCTGGATTGCAGATTCTGGTTGAGTTCGGCGATCAGTTCGGAGTCGTAAGGCGCGCCGCTCTTGAACGGCACCATGCGTTGCAGCAGGTCTTCATCAAACGGCGTGTCGCCGGCAAAGCTGACCTTGCCCAAGGTGTAGCGTGGGCCACTGTCGTAAATGAGTTCGATATCGGCGACGCCCGCCTTGGGGTCGACCGAGAGTTTCTGGCTGGTAAAGCGCCCGCTGAAAAAGCCGTAGCGTGACGCCTGGTTCTGGATGACGCGCTTGGCGTCTTCGTAGTTGCCATGGTTGAGCACGGCGCCGGATTTGAGTTGGTCGCTGGCGGGCACGCGAAAGGCTTTGAGGTCGGCGGCCTGGCCATCGACCCGAATCGTCACATTGCGCAAATGCACCGGTTCGCCGGGGTCGATGGTGAGGATCAGGCGCGGGTTCTTGCCGCCCTTCACATCGCTGGCAATCTGCGGCTGGTAGTAGCCCAGCGCCTGGGCGGCCTTGCGGGCCTGCTCCTCGGCGCCACGGCTGAACCGCAGCAAGGCTTCTTCGTCACGATCGCCGACCCCGCCGATATAGCCTTCGATGTTGGCTTTCAACGCGTCGTTTGAAGGTTTGATGCGCACATCCAATTCGCTTTGCGCCAAGGCGCCGCAGCTCGTGAACAGCAGAATCAAGCCGCTGGTAAATCTTCCTGGAAACTTCATAGGCGGGGATGCTACACGAGCTTGGGAGCGTCTTAGAACCCTGATTTGTCTGAACAATTCTGTCTTAAAGCGTTGCAGCTTGTAACACCTGCGGATTTGCGTGAAAGAACACGTGCTCCAGAACAGGTCCTACAGCCACCTCGCCAATCTCTTCATACCCCTGGCGCTTATAGAACTCCAGATAGCGAGAATTCCCCGTGTCCAACACTACGCCGGAGGAATGCGGGTCTTCGGCGCACCAGTTATGCACCGCTTCCAGCAGTTGCTCACC
This sequence comes from Pseudomonas sp. PAMC 26793, assembly GCF_000313235.1. Classification (NCBI taxonomy): domain Bacteria; kingdom Pseudomonadati; phylum Pseudomonadota; class Gammaproteobacteria; order Pseudomonadales; family Pseudomonadaceae; genus Pseudomonas; species Pseudomonas sp. PAMC 26793. The sequence continues at coordinate 217,146 of NZ_AMXG01000026.1, read as the reverse complement.
GTAGTGCTTGCCCTGGAATTGCGGGTGAATCCCCAGCAGTGGCAGCACATGCACCGAATCCGAGGGCAGGCATGCCAGCACCGCCTGATGGTATTCCAGGTACCGCCGGGTGCCGCGCACACCGGTGCTCAACCACATCCGTAACTGCCAGGCCCAGCTTTCAGTGATGCCCAGGCGGCGAGTCGGTGGCGCGATCAGGGCGATGCCGATCAGTCGGTCGTTGACCAGCAGGCCAATGGCCGGCAATTTCTGGAAAAAGTGCTGCTTGACCAGTTCACGCACCGTGGCGCGCACCCGCTGTTCGTAACCGGGACGTTCGGCTTCGAAGATGTAGGCGAACGTGGGCTCATGGCGATAGGCCTGGTACAACAGGGAACGGGCTTCGCGGGAATAGCCGCTGTCGAGCATGTGGATCTGGGTGATGGCAGTCGAGGTGTCAGGCATAACAGTGAATCTCCCCTGGTCGCTGACTCAAAAGGTCGCGCTCTTGTTATTACGAACGTCTGCGGCACTGATTCGTTCAGTGTAGCCACCGGGGGCCGCTTCGCAGCCCAACGCAGCCTCGAGCCTCGGCAGCTGCTACAAGGCTGGCTCCCGTCCGACTTGTCGGCTAGCATCGCCCTTTTGCCAGACTGGACTGCCGACCATGAAAATCGTGTCTTTCAATATCAACGGGCTGCGCGCCCGTCCTCATCAGCTGGCGGCACTGATCGAGAAACACCAGCCGGACGTGATCGGCCTGCAGGAAACCAAGGTCCACGACGACCAGTTCCCGCTGGATGAGATCAAGGCCCTGGGCTATCACGTGTATTACCACGGGCAGAAAGGCCACTACGGTGTTGCCCTGCTCTCGCGCCAGGAACCGCTGGCGCTGCATAAAGGTTTTGCCAGTGACGAAGAAGACGCCCAGCGCCGCTTCATCTGGGGCACCTTCGCCGACGCCAACGGCAACCCGATTACCATCATGAACGGCTATTTCCCACAGGGCGAAAGCCGCGACCACCCCACCAAGTTCCCGGCCAAGCAGCGCTTCTACGAGGACCTGCAAACCTTGCTGGAGTCACAGTTCAGCAATGACCAGGCGGTGGTTGTGATGGGCGATGTGAATATCTCCCCGGAAGATTGCGACATCGGCATCGGCGCCGACAACGCCAAGCGCTGGCTGAAAACCGGCAAGTGCAGCTTCCTGCCGGAAGAACGCGAGTGGATGGCGCGCCTGAAGAACTGGGGCCTGGTGGACAGCTTCCGCCACCTCAACCCGGACGTGGCGGACCGCTTCAGCTGGTTCGATTATCGCAGCCGTGGTTTTGAAGACGAGCCAAAGCGCGGGCTGCGGATCGACGTGATCATGGCCTCCCAAGGGCTGCTGCCCCGGGTGAAGGATGCCGGGGTGGACTACGACCTGCGCGGCATGGAAAAACCCTCCGATCATGCGCCGATCTGGCTGGAATTGAGCTGATTCAGCACAGAGGGTCGGGAAACAGGCCCTCGTCACATTTATGCAACCTGCCTGACTTAATCTCGCGGCACTCCCTTTGGCTTGAGAAGGTGCCGGCATGATGCTGCGCGTTCTATCCCTGCTGGCCCTGCTCAGCGCATTTCCCTTCGCCGCTTTTTCCACCCCACTGCCCTTCCCCGAACATGGCCCGGCCTTGCGCATCCAGGGTTCCAACACCATCGGCGCGGCGCTTGGTCCGGCGCTGGTCAAGGGGCTGATGGAGCAACAAGGGCTGCAAGCCGTGCACAGTGAGCCATCTGACCAGGCCAACGAGCAGCACATCGTTGGCAAGACTCGCCAGGGCCTGCGAGTGACGGTGGAAGTAGCCGCCCATGGCTCCAGTACCGGATTTGCCGCGCTGAAAAAAGCCAGTGCCGACCTCGCCGCCTCGTCCCGGCCCATCAAGGACAGTGAACTGGTGGACCTGGAATCCCTCGGCGACCTGAAGAGCCCGGATGCCGAACAAGTCATCGCCATTGATGGCCTGGCGATCATCCTCAACCCGCGCAACCCGTTGGGTACGTTGAATACCGAGCAACTGGCGCAGATTTTCAGCGGCGAGGTTTCGACCTGGGAGCAAATTGGCGGCATCGGCGGCCAGATTCACCTGTACGCGCGGGATGATCAGTCCGGCACCTACGATACTTTCAAGGAGCTGGTGCTCAGCCGTCGCGGCAAAGCACTGGATGGCAGCGCCAAGCGGTTCGAGTCCAGCGAGGAATTGTCGGATGCCGTCAGCCGTGACCCGCAGGGTATCGGTTTTATTGGTTTGCCTTACGTGCGCCAAGCCAAGGCAGTTGCCATCGTCGATGGCGACTCGCAACCCATGCTGCCGTTGAACAGCCTGATTGCCACCGAGGATTACCCGCTGTCACGCCGGCTGTTCTTCTATTTACCGCCGGTTGAGCACAATCCGTGGGCCAGGGCGCTGGTGGACTTTGCGCAAAGCAGCAAGGGCCAGGCGATCGTGGCCGCCAATGGCTTTATCGCGCAGCAGGTGCAAGCCATGGCAGTGGAGCCGCGGGCACCGATGCCCGAGGATTACCAGGCGATCGCCCGGCAGGCGCAGCGGCTGACCGTGAATTTCCGGTTTGAGGAAGGCAGCGCCAGCCTCGACAACAAGGCGCGCCAGGACTTGATGCGGGTGGTGGCTTATATAAAGAGCCACGGCAAGCTGGACAAGCAGGTGACGCTGGTGGGGTTTGGGGATGCCAAGAGTGATGCTCAGCGGGCGGCGCTGTTGTCGAAGTTGCGGGCGATGGCGGTACGGCGGGAACTGGTTAAAAGCGGCGTGGTGCTGAGGGACATTCAGGGGTTCGGTGCCGAGATGCCCGTGGCGGCAAATACGGCGGATGAGGGAAGGATCAAGAATCGGCGGGTGGAGGTTTGGGTGTATTGAGGACGCGGAGCGTCCGGGGCAGCATTCCCACGCAGAGCGTGGGAACGATCAACTGGCCTCATCGCGGGCAAGCCCGGCTCCCACAGCTGACTGCATTCCCCTGTGGGGGCTGGCTTGCCTGCGATGAAGACACCTCGGTGTTACTGGCCGCTGCGCATCATTTCCCGCGGTACATACTTGCCGATCTCGAACTTGCCGATCGCCGCGCGGTGCACTTCGTCGGGGCCGTCGGCCAGGCGCAGGGTGCGCTGCATGGCGTACATGTAGGCCAGCGGGAAGTCATTGGAGACACCGGCGCCACCGTGGATCTGGATGGCGCGGTCGATCACCTTCAACGCCACGTTCGGCGCCACCACCTTGATCTGAGCGATTTCGCTTTTCGCGACTTTGTTGCCCACGGTGTCCATCATGTAGGCGGCTTTCAATGTCAGCAGGCGCGCCATGTCGATTTCCATCCGCGAGTCGGCGATCTTGTCGATATTGCCCCCCAGACGAGCCAGCGGTTTGCCGAAGGCGGTACGGCTGACGGAACGCTTGCACATCAATTCCAGCGCGCGCTCGGCCATGCCGATGGAGCGCATGCAGTGGTGGATACGGCCCGGGCCAAGGCGACCTTGGGCAATTTCAAAACCCCGGCCTTCGCCCAGCAGGACGTTTTCGTAAGGCACCCGGACGTTTTCAAACAGCACTTCGGCGTGGCCATGGGGCGCGTCGTCGTAGCCGAACACCGGCAGCGGACGTACGATTTTCACACCCGGCGCATCCACCGGCACCAGGATCATTGAGTGCTGCTGATGACGCGGCGCATCCGGGTTGCTCAGGCCCATGAAGATCAGGATTTTGCAGCGCGGGTCGCAGGCGCCGGAGGTCCACCATTTTTTACCGTTGATCACCCACTCGTCGCCGTCGCGAACCGCACGGGCCGCCATGTTGGTGGCATCGGAGGACGCCACGTCCGGCTCGGTCATGGCAAATGCCGAGCGGATCTCGCCACGCAGCAACGGCTCCAGCCAGCGCCGTTTTTGCTCTTCGTTGGCGTAGCGCACCAGCACTTCCATGTTGCCGGTATCCGGTGCCGAGCAGTTGAACGGCTCCGGCCCCAACAAGGAGCGGCCCATGATTTCTGCCAAGGGTGCGTATTCCAGGTTGGTCAGCCCAGCGCCCAGTTCGGATTCCGGCAGGAACAGGTTCCACAGGCCTTCGGCTTTAGCCTTGGCTTTCAACTCCTCCATGATCGCAGTGGGCTGCCAGCGATCACCTTCGGCAACCTGGCGTTCAAACACAGGCTCGGCCGGGTAGACGTAAGCGTCCATGAACGCGGTAACGCGTTCACGCAGTTCCTGAACCTTGGGCGAATAGGCGAAATCCATGGGCAGCACCTTCTCAATGGAGGTTGTTGAGGTCATGAATCGATGCTAGAACAGCGTTGATAATTTACCTAGCCTATTCTCGGCGTGTATTAACATTCATCACCGATATATGATCGGCGTATGGACACCTAACAATAAGAGCGCAGCGAAATGAATCTGAGCAAGGTCGACCTCAACCTCTTCATCGTCTTTGACGCGATCTACACCGAAGCCAACCTGACCCGCGCCGGGCAGATTGTCGGGATCACCCAGCCGGCGGTGTCGAACGCTCTGGCCCGCCTGCGGGAGACGTTCAACGACCCGTTGTTCGTGCGCACCGCCCAAGGCATGGTGCCCACGCCCATGGCCCAGAACATCATCGGCCCGGTGCGTAATGCCCTGTCGTTGCTGCGGGTATCGGTGCAGGAAAGCCGGATCTTCAACCCGCAACAGGCCGCCAAGACCTACCGCATCAGCATGACCGACCTCACCGAAGCGGTGATTTTGCCCGCACTGTTCCAGCGCCTGCGCCGCCTGGCGCCGACGGTGGTGATCGAGAGTTTCCTGTCCAAGCGCCGGGAAACCACCAAGGAACTGGCGGCCGGTCGCCTGGACTTTGCGGTGGATGCGCCGCTCAACACCGACCCGCAAGTGCGCCACGTCAAGCTGATGGAAGACCGCTATGTATGCGCCATGCGCAAGGGCCATCCGATGGCGGGCAAGGACAAGCTCACTCTGGATGACTACCTCTCGCTGACCCACATTCATATCTCCAGCCGGCGCAACGGCCTGGGCCACGTCGACCTGGCGCTGGGCAAGATGGGCCTGCAGCGCAAGATCGCCCTGCGCTCCCAGCACTACCTGATGGCCTCGCAAGTGTTGCAGCAGACCGACATGGTGATGACCGTGCCTGAACGCTTTGCCCGGCGCCATGAACTGCACTGGTTCAACCTGCCGGTAAATGATGTGCCCATGGTGGAAACCCATCTGTACTGGCATGAAAGCACCGACCAGGACCCGGCCAACCGCTGGATGCGCGAGCAAATGATCGAGCTGTGCCAGCAGGTGACAGCCCATGAGAAGAAGCTGGATAAGCAGCAGGCTTGAGCTGCTGCTTGACGTTAACGTCAAGCACCCATTAGCTTAACGCTCAAGACACTCCTTGAGCGCCACCATGAGCACGACCTACAGCATCTCCGACCTCGCCCGCGAGCTCGACATCACCACCCGCGCCATTCGCTTCTATGAAGAACAAGGCCTGCTGTCCCCGGAACGCCGGGGCCAGGAGCGCATTTACTCACCCCGGGACAAGGTCAGCCTGAAGTTGATCCTGCGGGGCAAGCGCATCGGTTTTTCCCTGGCCGAGTGCCGGGAGCTGATTGAACTCTACGACCCCACCAGCGGCAACCAGAAACAGTTGCACAGCATGCTGGCGAAAATCGCCGAGCGTCGCGAGCAACTGGAGCAACAGTTACTGGACATCGAACAGATGAAGCTGGAGTTGGACACCGCCGAAGAGCGGTGCACCCAGGCGCTGGAACAGACCATTCAGGGCCAGGTTGGCCATTCATAAAAGGTAGCTGCCATGTCCCTTCCCTCTCATGTGCGCCTGGTGGAAGTCGGTCCGCGCGACGGCCTGCAGAATGAAGCGCAACCCATCAGCGTCGCCGACAAGGTGCAATTGGTGGACGCCCTGAGCGCCGCCGGCCTGGGTTACATCGAAGTCGGCAGTTTTGTCTCGCCCAAGTGGGTGCCGCAGATGGCCGGGTCGGCCGAGGTGTTTGCGCAGATCCAGCGCAAGCCGGGCGTGACCTATGGTGCACTGGCGCCGAACCTGCGGGGTTTTGAAGATGCGCTGGCGGCGGGCGTGAAGGAAGTCGCGGTGTTTGCGGCGGCGTCCGAGGCGTTTTCCCAGCGCAACATCAACTGCTCCATCAGCGAAAGCCTGGAGCGCTTCGTGCCGATCATGGACGCGGCGAGGCAGCATGGTGTGAGCGTGCGGGGTTATGTGTCGTGTGTGTTGGGTTGCCCCTATGAAGGTCAGGTCGCCCCGGAACAAGTCGCGGTAGTCGCTCGCGAGCTGTTTGCCATGGGCTGCTATGAGGTGTCCTTGGGCGACACCATTGGCACCGGCACCGCAGGCGCCACGCGGCGGATGTTCGAGGTGGTCGGCGCGCAGGTGCCACGGGACAAGCTGGCCGGGCACTTCCATGACACCTATGGGCAGGCCATTGCCAATATCTACGCCAGCCTTGAGGAAGGTATCCAGGTGTTTGACAGCTCTATTGCGGGCCTCGGCGGCTGCCCTTATGCCAAGGGTGCCAGCGGTAACGTCGCCACGGAAGATGTGCTGTACCTGCTCAATGGCCTGGGCATCGAGACGGGTATCGACATGGACAAGCTGATTCTGGCGGGTCAGCAGATTTGTACGGTACTCGGCCGCCCCACGGGCTCGCGTGTGGCGAAGGCTCGCAGCGTCGGTTGAGTAGCGCGCCTGTGACGATGTGTTACCTCGTGGCTACACATCGGGTAACACGGGAACATATTTTGTCGCATTTCCTGAAAGAAATTTCCCACTAAAAAACCAAGCCATTGATTTTAAAGAACTTTAAAAAGTTGGCACGGCTTCTGCTATCTCTATTGCATAACAAGAATAAAAAGCACCAAACCTAATAAAAATAAGACGTAACGACTCTGACATAACAAAAACAACACGGCAGAGACGCAGCTAACAGATTTTTTTGGAGAAGATGTGCTTCGCAGGGTACGGCAGATGCCGAAACCCGCAACCGGATAGAGAAGAACAAAAAACTACCTCAAGGTAGCTACCCACTGGTTGGATCGCTTGCGAAGAAGCAGATCAGCGCTCAAAAAAATACGTTTGCTCTTGACCCCGAATGGGGGTCGCCAAAAACAGCGGTAAAGGGCCACGGTTGCCAAAAACAACAACAGACCGCCCCTCAATAATAAAAAAGAGCACGCAACGACAAATTAAAGGGGACCTTCGGGTCCCCTTTGTGCTTTCTCGGGGAAGGTGATTTGCGTGTATATACGTTTTTTGGATGATGGCTTCGATTGGTTCCGCTGTTACAACGGCCTGAGGGCCGGCTTGAGTGTGGTGAAGCAAATCAAAAGCTAAAGCGGGCACGGTTCAAATGTGGGAGCGGGCTTGCTCGCGAAGGTCGTTAACGATGACGTTGGCGTCCTGAATGAACGCGGCGCCCTCACGTTTTTCGCGAGCAAGCTCGCTCCTACAGAAAAGCGGCTTATGATCTTGATCTGACTGCCCCATTCAGCCCGACGCCGAACACAGGTGGCCCGGCCCCCTCACCCCCTCTTCAACTCCTCAATCATAATTTCCCGCATCCGAAACTTCTGAATCTTCCCCGTCACCGTCATCGGAAACTCATCCACAAATTTGAAATGCTTGGGCATCTTGAAGTGCGCAATCCGCCCCTTGCACCACGTCTGCAGCTCAAGCTCATCAGCCACATGCCCCGGATGAAACTTGATCCACGCCACAATCGCCTCACCATAGCGCTCATCCGGAATCCCGATCACCTGCACATCCGCCACCGCCGGATGAGTGAAGAAAAACTCCTCCAACTCCCGCGGGTACACGTTCTCGCCACCGCGAATGATCATGTCCTTGTTACGCCCGGCGATGCTCACATACCCATGTTCATCCATGGTCGCCAGGTCGCCGGTGTGCATCCAGCCCGCCTCGTCGATAGCCTCACGAGTGCTGTCAGGGTTGTTCCAGTAACCCAGCATCACACTGTAGCCACGGGTACACAGCTCACCAATCTGGCCCCGGGCAACCGTGTTGCCGGCCTCGTCGATGATCTTGCTTTCCAACTGTGGCTGCGTCCGGCCAACCGTCGTCACGCGCCGCTCGAGGTCGTCATCCGGCCCGGTCTGCAACGACACCGGGCTGGTTTCAGTCATGCCATAGGCAATCTGCACCTCACTCATGTGCATCTCGCTGATGACCCGGCGCATCACCTCGATCGGGCAGGTGGCGCCGGCCATGATCCCGGTGCGCAGGTGCGAGAGGTCGAATTCAGCGCGGCGTGGGTGATCAAGCATGGCGATAAACATGGTGGGCACGCCGTAGAGCCCGGTGGCCTGTTCTTCGGCGACGGCGGCCAGGGTCAGCAGCGGGTCGAAGCCGTCGTTCGGGTAGATCATTGTGGTGCCATGGGTGATGCAGCCCAGGTTGCCCATCACCATGCCAAAGCAGTGATATAGCGGCACCGGGATCACCAGGCGGTCTTGCGCGGTCAGGCCCAGGCTTTCGCCGACCATGTAGCCGTTATTGAGGATGTTGTGGTGACTGAGGGTGGCGCCTTTGGGAAAGCCGGTGGTGCCGGAGGTGTACTGGATGTTGACGGGTTGATCGAAGTGCAGGCTGGCCTGGCGGGTTTGCAACTGCTCGGGCGGAATGCCCGCGCCGAGGGCAGCCAATCGCGACCAGGGCGTGAACCCCGGGGGTGGGCTGGGATCGAGACTGATGATACCTCGCAGGTCGGGCTTCAACTCCTGCAGCATGCCGTGGTAATCGGAGGCCTTGAACGACCCCGCGCACACCAGCCACTGGCAGCCGGACTGCTTGAGTACGTACTCCAGCTCACTGCTGCGATACGCCGGGTTGATATTGACCAGAATCACGCCGAGCTTGGCGCTGGCGATCTGGCTGATGCACCACTCGGCGCAATTCGGGGCCCAGATGCCCAGGCGGTCGCCGGTTTGCATCCCCATGGCCAGGAACGCACGTGCATGCAAATCAACCGTATCTGCCAGTTGCCGCCAGGTGTAGCGACGCGGTTGATGGCGCACGACCAGCGCTTCGCCGTCGGGGTAGCGCGAAACCGTTTGATCAAAGGCCTGGCCGATAGTCATGGCCAGCAAGGCCTTGTCCTGAGAGCCACGGCTGTAGCTCTGATTCGATTGATCCATAACGACCCCTGTTGTCTTTTTTGTAGGTTGACGTAAACGTAAACTACGATTGACAGCCCTGCAACGCAAGTTTACGTTAACGTAAAGGTGATCGCCCTTCCCCGGCGCATTGGCCACACAAAAACAACGTTAGAAGGTGCCCGTCCATGAGTTACCCCTCCCTGAACTTCGCCCTCGGTGAAACCATCGACATGCTGCGCGACCAGGTGCAGTCCTTCGTGGCCAAGGAGCTGGCGCCACGGGCTGCGCAGATCGACATCGACAACCTGTTCCCCGCCGACATGTGGCGCAAATTCGGCGACATGGGCCTGCTGGGCATCACCGTGCCGGAAGAATACGGCGGCGCCGGCCTGGGCTACCTGGCCCACGTGGTGGCCATGGAAGAGATCAGCCGGGGTTCGGCTTCGGTGGCGTTGTCCTACGGCGCGCACTCCAACCTCTGCGTCAACCAGATCAACCGCAACGGCACCCACGAGCAAAAACTCAAGTACCTGCCCAAGCTGATCAGCGGCGAACACATCGGCGCCCTGGCCATGAGCGAGCCGAATGCCGGTTCCGACGTGGTCTCCATGAAGCTGCGCGCCGACAAACGCGGCGACGTGTATGTGCTCAACGGCAGCAAGACCTGGATCACCAACGGCCCCGACGCCAACACCTACGTGATCTACGCCAAGACCGACCTCGAAAAAGGTGCCCACGGCATCACCGCGTTTATCGTCGAGCGCGACTCGAAAGGTTTCAGCCGCAGCAAGAAGTTCGACAAGCTGGGCATGCGCGGCTCCAACACCTGCGAGCTGTTTTTCGATGACGTCGAAGTGCCGGAAGAAAACATCCTCGGCGCGCTGAATGGCGGCGTGAAGGTTCTGATGAGCGGCCTCGATTACGAACGCGTGGTGCTCTCCGGCGGCCCGACCGGAATCATGCAGGCCTGCATGGACCTGATCGTGCCTTACATCCACGACCGCAAGCAGTTCGGCCAGAGCATCGGCGAATTCCAGCTGATCCAAGGCAAGGTCGCCGACATGTACACCCAACTCAACGCCAGCCGCGCCTACCTGTACGCGGTGGCCCAGGCCTGCGAGCGCGGCGAGACCACGCGCAAGGACGCCGCCGGGGTGATCCTGTACAGCGCCGAACGTGCTACCCAGATGGCTCTCGACGCGATCCAGATTCTCGGTGGCAATGGCTATATCAATGAATTCCCGGCGGGCCGTCTGCTGCGTGACGCCAAGCTGTATGAAATCGGTGCCGGCACCAGTGAGATCCGGCGCATGTTGATCGGTCGCGAACTGTTTAACGAAACCCGCTGAACGGAGCGCGCACCATGGCTACCCTGCACACCCAGCTCAACCCGCGCTCGGCGGAATTCGCCGCCAACAGCGCGGCGATGCTCAAACAGGTCGACGCCCTGCATACCCTGCTCGCCCAAGTGCAGCAAGGCGGCGGCGCCAAGGCTCAGGAGCGGCATACATCGCGAGGCAAACTGTTGCCCCGCGAGCGGATCAATCGTCTGCTCGACCCGGGCTCGCCGTTCCTTGAGCTAAGCCAACTGGCGGCTTATCAGGTGTATGGCGAAGACGTACCCGCTGCCGGCGTGATTGCCGGGATTGGTCGGGTGGAAGGCGTCGAGTGCATGATCGTCGCCAACGACGCCACGGTGAAAGGCGGTTCGTACTACCCGCTGACGGTTAAAAAACACCTGCGCGCCCAGACCATCGCCGAGCAGAACCGCCTCCCGTGCATCTACCTGGTGGACTCCGGCGGCGCCAACCTGCCGCGCCAGGATGAAGTGTTCCCGGACCGCGAGCACTTCGGGCGGATCTTCTTCAACCAGGCGAACATGAGTGCCCAGGGCATCCCGCAGATCGCCGTGGTGATGGGCTCCTGCACCGCCGGTGGCGCCTATGTGCCGGCGATGGCGGACGAAGCAATCATGGTTCGCCAGCAAGCCACCATCTTCCTCGCCGGCCCGCCGCTGGTGAAGGCGGCGACGGGTGAAGTGGTCAGCGCCGAAGACCTGGGCGGTGCCGATGTGCACTGCAAGATTTCCGGGGTGGCCGACCACTATGCCGACAGCGACGAACATGCGCTGGCCCTGGCCCGGCGTAGCGTGGCCAACCTCAACTGGCGCAAGCTGGGGCACTTGCAACAACGCACGCCGCTGGCGCCGCTTTATAGCAGCGAAGAGCTGTACGGCGTGATCCCGGCCGATGCCAAGCAACCGTTCGACGTGCGCGAAGTAATCGCGCGATTGGTGGACGGCTCGGTGTTCGATGAATTCAAGGCACTGTTCGGCACCACCCTGGTGTGCGGCTTTGCGCACCTGCACGGCTATCCGATTGCGATCCTGGCCAACAACGGCATCCTCTTCGCCGAGGCTGCGCAAAAAGGCGCGCACTTTATCGAGCTGGCCTGTCAACGCGAGATTCCGCTGCTGTTCCTGCAAAACATCACCGGCTTTATGGTCGGCCAGAAATACGAAGCCGGCGGCATTGCCAAGCACGGCGCCAAACTGGTCACGGCGGTGGCCTGCGCCAAGGTGCCGAAGTTCACCGTGATCATCGGCGGCAGCTTTGGTGCCGGTAACTACGGCATGTGTGGCCGCGCCTATGACCCGCGCTTCTTGTGGATGTGGCCCAACGCACGCATCGGCGTGATGGGCGCCGAACAGGCCGCAGGTGTGCTGGTGCAGGTCAAACGCGAGCAGGCCGAACGTGCCGGCCAGGCTTTCAGTGACGATGAGGAAACGGCGATCAAGCAGCCGATCCTCGACCAGTACGAAACCCAGGGCCACCCCTACTACTCCAGCGCACGACTGTGGGACGACGGCGTCATCGATCCGTTGCAGACCCGCGACGTGCTGGCCCTGGCCTTGTCCGCTTCGCTGAACGCCCCCATCGAGCCGAGCCGCTTCGGCGTGTTCCGCATGTAAATGGAGCTGCACCCCATGACCGATTTCAACACCCTCGAACTGATCACCGACCCCCGTGGTTTTGCCACCCTGTGGCTCAGTCGTGAAGCCAAGAACAACGCGTTCAACGCCGAAATGATCCGCGAATTGATCATTGCCCTGGACCAGGTGCAAGGCGACCCGGCCCTGCGTTTCCTGGTACTGCGCGGGCGCGGCAAACACTTCAGCGCCGGTGCCGACCTGGCCTGGATGCAGCAGTCGGCCGAGCTGGATTACCACACCAACCTGGACGATGCCCGTGAACTGGCGGAGCTGATGTACAACCTCGCCAAGCTGAAGATCCCGACGCTGGCGGTGGTTCAGGGCGCGGCCTACGGCGGGGCCCTCGGGTTGATCAGTTGCTGCGACATGGCAATTGGTGCCGATGATGCGCAGTTCTGCCTCTCGGAAGTACGCATTGGCCTGGCGCCGGCGGTGATCAGCCCGTTCGTGGTGCAGGCGATCGGTGAGCGGGCTGCCCGCCGCTATGCCCTCACGGCGGAGCGCTTTGGCGGTCAGCGGGCGCGGGAAATCGGGCTGCTGGCGGAAAGTTATCCCGCTGATGATTTGGACGTACACGTCGAATTGTGGATTACCAATCTGCTGCTCAACAGCCCGGCGGCCATGCGCGCCAGCAAGGACCTGCTACGGGAAGTCGGCCATGGCGCCCTGACGCCGGCGTTGCGTCGCTATTGCGAAAACTCCATCGCCCGGATCCGCGTCAGCGCCGAAGGCCAGGAAGGCCTGCGCGCCTTTCTGCAAAAACGCGCGCCCAACTGGCAGCCTCAGGAGCCGCGTTCATGAAGACGCTTACCACTGTATTGGTGGCCAATCGCGGTGAAATCGCTTGCCGTGTCATGCGCACCGCCAAGGCCATGGGCTTGACCACCGTGGCCGTGCACAGCGCCACGGACCGCGACGCGCGACATGCCCGCGAGGCGGATATTCGTGTGGACCTGGGCGGCAGCAAGGCCGCCGACAGTTACCTGCAAATTGACAAATTGATCGCCGCGGCCCAAGCCAGTGGCGCCCAGGCGATTCACCCGGGTTATGGGTTTCTGTCGGAGAACGCAGGGTTTGCCCGTGCCATTGAAGCGGCCGGGCTGATCTTCCTCGGCCCGCCCGCCTCGGCCATTGATGCCATGGGCAGCAAATCTGCGGCCAAGGCGTTGATGGAGACCGCCGGCGTGCCGCTGGTACCCGGTTACCACGGCGACGCCCAGGACCTGGAGACCTTTCGCCAGGCGGCCGAGCGTATCGGTTACCCGGTGTTGCTCAAGGCCACGGCAGGCGGTGGCGGCAAGGGTATGAAAGTGGTCGAGGATGTCAGCCAGTTGGCCGAAGCGTTGGCCTCGGCACAGCGTGAAGCACTTTCATCCTTTGGCAACGCGCAGATGCTGGTGGAGAAGTATCTGCTCAAGCCGCGCCACGTGGAAATTCAGGTGTTCGCCGACCAGCACGGTCATTGCCTGTACCTGAATGAGCGCGATTGCTCGATCCAGCGCCGCCACCAAAAAGTCGTCGAAGAAGCCCCCGCGCCTGGCCTGAGTGCCGAGCAACGCAAGGCTATGGGCGAAGCAGCGGTGCGTGCCGCACAGGCCATCGGTTACGTGGGCGCGGGCACCGTGGAGTTTCTGCTGGACGCACGGGGCGAGTTTTTCTTCATGGAAATGAATACCCGGCTGCAGGTGGAACACCCGGTGACCGAAGCCATCACCGGCCTGGACCTGGTGGCCTGGCAGATCCGCGTGGCCCAGGGCGAGCCGCTGCCAATGACCCAGAAGCAAGTGCCGCTGCTGGGGCATGCGATTGAAGTGCGCCTGTACGCCGAAGACCCGGCCAATGATTTCCTGCCGGCCACCGGGCACCTGGCGCTGTACCGCGAATCCACGCCAGGGCCGGGGCGCCGGGTGGACAGCGGCGTCGAACAAGGCGACAACGTCTCACCGTTCTACGACCCGATGCTGGGCAAGCTGATTGCCTGGGGCGAGGACCGCGAGCAGGCACGCCTGCGGCTGCTGGGCATGCTCGATGAGTTTGCCGTAGGCGGGCTGAAGACCAACCTGGGCTTCTTGCGACGCATCATCGGCCATCCGGCGTTTGCCGCTGCCGAGCTGGATACCGGGTTTATCCCGCGTTATCAGGATGAGCTGCTACCTGTGCCAGGGGAGTTGAGCGATGAGTTCTGGCAGGCCGCCGGCCAGGCGTTCATGCAGACCCAACCGAACAGTGATTCCAGTTCGCCTTGGGCAGACACGCGCGGCTTTCGCGCCGGCTTGCCGGCCGAGGTTTCCCTGCATTTGAGCTGCAACGGCCAGGATCGCCTGGTAACGCTGCAAGCCGGCATCAACCCGCCACAGGTGCGTGGCGAACAATTGCTGATCGACCAGCAAGGCGTACGCCGCTCCCATCTGGCGGTACGCGAGGGTGGCACTGTGTTTTTGCGCTGGGATGGGGAGGTGCACAGCATCAGCCTGTTCGACCCGATTGCCGCCGTCGACGCCAGCCAGTCCCATCAGGGCGGCCTGACCGCGCCGATGAACGGCAGCATCGTGCGGGTGCTGGTGGAGGTTGGGCAAACGGTTGAAGCCGGTACGCAACTGGTGGTGCTGGAAGCCATGAAGATGGAACACAGCATCCGTGCGCCCCATGCCGGGGTGGTCAAGGCACTATACTGCCAGGAAGGGGAAATGGTCGGTGAAGGCAGCGCATTGGTGGAGCTGGAAGCCGCGAGCTAAAACCTCGTGACCGCCTGCACCACCACGCCGATGATCCGGCATTCTTCGCTGAAGAGCATTTTCGGGTAGGTCGGGTTGAGCGGAACCAGGTAAAGCTGGCCGCTTTGCTTCACCAGCTTGCGCAAGGTCGCCTGGGGATTAAATGCCCATTGGGCCACCACCAGTTTGCCGGGCTCGGGCCTGATGCCCGGGTCCACCAGAACCATCATGCCCTCGGTGATGCTCAAGCCGCTGGGGGCGGCCATGGCATCGCCAGTCACCCGCATCCAGAATGCCTTGCCACGGGCGTGGTAGTCGCTCACCTGGAAACGGCTAGCGCTGTATGACCGAGGTTCTTCCTGCAATAGGTACCCTCCCTTCCCTTCGCTCACCGGGTAACGGTAATTCGGGTTGTAGTGCGGCGCCGGCTCCAGCTCCTGCGCAACTGGCGCAACCGCTTTTTCGCGGACCACCAGCGCCACCTCGAGGTCATCCAGGCCCAGCTCCTGCATCACCCGGTTCATGTCGGCCAGGCTCGGCACCCGACGCTTGTTCAGCCAATGGCCGACCCCGCCCTGGGACATGCCCAGGCGCGACGCCAGTTGATCCTGAGTGACCTTGCGGTCTTTCATGCTGGCCTTGACCAACGCTATCCACTTATCCATGGGGCCTGACAATACGTTGTGTACTCCCAACGACAATAAACAGTTTGTAGTAATCAATAAAACGCCATAAATACGATTAGTACTAATATCGGTTGCAGGCTTTCGACATCCACCCAGAGCACCGACCTTTATGACGACAACCCCATATTCCCTGCCCGAAATCTGCGATGAAGACGAGCTGCTGTTCATGCGCAGCAGTGGCGCCGCCCAACGCGCGCTGGACTATTACCTGAAAGAGGAGGGTACGCCGCCTTCCGTTGACGACACCTTGTTCGAGGCCAAGCCCGGCATCAGCGACGAGGAAGCCCTGGTCCACGCTTCCGACCTGCTGCGCAGCGCAGCGGCCACCGCGTACGAATCGGCGAACAGCGCCCACGGCAATAGCCGGGACCTGGCATTTTCAGTGGTCTATTTGATTGATATGGCGAAGGTGATGGTGGAGCGGTCGCTGCGGTTTTCGGCAAAGGACACCGAACACCCGGCCAGGATGTAGCAGACACAAAGGAAAAATATTTCTATCAGGCGGATAAAAACACTTGACTTGCAAATGATAATGATTATTATTGGACCCAGCTGATCGCGAGATCAGTCGATAGACCAAGATACCTTAGGTCGGACTCTTGGAATATCTCCTCATCAGGCTAATCACGGTTTTTGACCCGGCTCTTTGGCCGGGTCTTTTTTTTGCCAGTTTTTCCTGGCATGGCTTCAGGCTAATGAAGACTGTGTGTTACTTGATGGCGCGCATGGTAGCAAAAGACTATCGCCCAATGAAAGTCGATCGAGCGCTCTAGGCCGGTTCTTTCAAAAATAGCACTTGAGAATCAATCTCATAGATTCTAAGCTGCTGCGGCGTCAAGGAGGACGCCCCCACTTTCCCCTGCAAAAATTGCATCCAGGCTTTACCCCGCTCCGGTGTAAAATGCCCGCCACAACACTCATATTCAGGCAACCAGACTATGACCGTGGCCTTGACCTCTATCAAGATCAGCACCGACTTCGACAGCGGCAATATCCAGGTACTCGATGCCAGTGATGCCCACCAGTTGCTGCTGGCCATCAAACCCGATACGCGCAGCCAGCATTTCCAGTGGTTCCACTTCAAGGCCGAAGGCATGCATGTGGGGCACACCCACACTTTCCGCCTGAGCAACGCGGGCCATTCTTCCTACAAACACGCCTGGAGCGGCTACAACGCCGTGGCGTCCTACGACCATATCAACTGGTTCCGAGTGCCCACCCGCTTTGATGGAGAGACGCTGCACATCACCCTCGAAACCCGCGAAAAACAAGCCTGGTTCGCCTACTTCGAACCCTACAGCCGCGAACGCCACGACCGGCTGATCGACCAGGCGCTGAACCGCGCTGGCACGCAATTGCTGGCCACCGGCAAAAGTGCCGAAGGCCGGGATATCCAATTGCTGCGCCGTGGCAAAGGCGAGGCCAATAAGCGCAAGGTCTGGATCATCGCCCAGCAGCATCCCGGCGAGCATATGGCCGAATGGTTTATGGAAGGCATCATCGAGCGCCTGCAGCAGGACGGTGACACCGAGCTGAAAAAGCTCCTGGCCGCCGCCGACCTGTACCTGGTGCCGAACATGAACCCCGATGGCGCCTTCCATGGCCATCTGCGCACCAACGCCATGGGCCAGGACCTCAACCGCGCCTGGCAGAACGCTAGCCAGGAGATCAGTCCCGAAGTGCTGTTCGTCCAGCAGCAAATGGAAAAATACGGCGTTGACCTGTTCCTGGATATCCACGGCGACGAGGAAATCCCCTACGTGTTCACCGCCGGTTGTGAAGGCAACCCCGGCTACACGCCGCGCATCGAGCAGTTGGAGAAACACTTCCGCAGCCACTTGAGCGGCCTCACCCGGGACTTCCAGACCGAGCACGGCTACACCCGCGACCTGCCGGGCGAAGCCAACATGACCTTGGCGTGCAACAGCGTCGGCGAGAAGTTCGATTGCCTGTCCCTGACCCTGGAAATGCCCTTCAAGGACAACGACGACGCGCCCAACCCGCACACTGGCTGGTCGGGTAAACGCTCGATGCAGTTGGGTAAGGATGTGTTGAGCAGCGTGGCGGATATCGTCGACGTACTGCGTTAGGCATCCACCCTCCCCGGCGACGGCTGCACCCCGGCAGCCGTCGCCGGGCAAGGTTTCAGTCCTTGGTCCCGGTCATGCTTTGCAGCACGCCGTCACGCCGGATCAAACCGTGAAACAGCGCCGCCGCCAGGTGCAACAGCACCGTCAGAAACAGCAAATACGCCAGATAACCGTGAGCCTTGCGCAACACCGCAAACAGTGGCGCATTCGCCCCCACCAGCGCCGGCAATTGCACCGAACTGCTGAGCATCACCGGATCACCGGCCGCCGAAATCATTGCCCAACCCAACAGCGGCAATACCAGCATCAATGCATACAGCACCACGTGGGAGGCCTTGGCCGCCAACGCTTGCCACAGGGGCAAGTCCGCCGGAAGCGGTGGCTGACGGGTTGAAAACCGTACCACCAAGCGCGCGATCACCAGTGCCAGGATCGCAATCCCCAACGGCTTGTGCAGGTGGATCAGCCACTCATGGCGTTCCGATACCGAGGCCACCATGCCCGCGCCGATAAACAGCATGGCGATGATCATCAACGCCATCAGCCAGTGCAGCAGGCGCGCCAGCGGGGCGAAAAAACGGGGTTGGGCATTCATGGCTTCGACTCCTGAGGGGCGCTGTGCAACTGGCTGACTTCGCCGGTGCGACGCAAGTAAGAACTGGCGTACGCCGCCGAACGGGCGGCCAGCAGTGGGTCATTCGAGGCTTCGATACCGCTCGGCAGGATCAGTGGATCAAAGTTGATGTCGCGGCAATCACCGTCCATTTGCGGCTGGCTGCTTTCCAGCACCAGGGTCCCGGCATTCAGCACCTTGTGCTCGCCGGCCCAGGTCTTGCTGGCGTCATCCACCGGGTCTCCCGGGTTGGCCAGGGTCAGGTTCAACTGCCAACGCAGCGGCCCGGCCACCAGGCGCTGGGCCAGGTCTTTTTCGAGGAAATCGCTGCCGGCGGGCGTCGTGGCCCCCGCAGTATCCTGGCTTTGGGGCACGACGCCCCAACGCACGGCCTGGCGTTGGCCGCTGGCGTTTACCAGGTAAAACGCGTTGATGCCGTTATAGGTCTCGGTGGCGTAGCTGGCAGACGGCTTGGCAGTCTTGACCCAGGCCAGGAACGGCGCGGTCTCGGGGTGCGAAGCGAAGAACGCCGGCATACCCGCCGGGTTCGGCTTGCCGGTGGCCGGGTCAGGTGCGCCGGCCTTGAGCATCTCAAAGAAGGCCTCGGGCGTGCCCACCGGGAACACCGGCATGCTGTTCATCCCGGTGCGCCATTGCTGGCCGTTGGCCAAGCTGAATTGCAAGGCAAAGCTGCGGATCGGCACGCTGCTGTCCGGCGCATACGGGTTGCCGCTGGGCAGCGCAAAACGCCCGATGATCGGTGTACGCGCCTCGCTGAATACCTGGGCACTGGAGTACTGGCGCGCCTCGGCGCTGCTCTCGAAATAACCGGCCACGCACACGCCCTTGGCATGGTTGCGACGGTAGCCAGGGTGCAAACCATTGTTGGTTTCCAGGGCGTTGACCAAGGTTTTGGGGCGCAACCGCTGCGGGTCGAGGCTACCGTTGACGTAGGCAAACGCCCCGGCCACAACCGCAACCACCACGCCGATGCTGGCCAACCGAATTATCAGGCTTGCGGTGCTCAGCGGCGGACGGGGCGGTGATGAGTGATCTACCATGAAATAACTCCAGGGCCAGGGGCCTTGAGTGGGTGAAACATAAGGTCGGAACACTTGGGACGAACGCCAGCGCACTCTATTCCCTGGCCTGCTGTTTATTTTTATTGGCCTGGAATAACCTTCAACGCCGGACGTCTTCCTAGTCCCAGCGTAGTGACTAGCCAGAACCCCATGCACGAACTCGACGAACAGTTACGTGAACTCATACCCAGGTTGCGGCGTTTTGCCGTGTCCCTGACGCGTAACACCAGCAGCGCCGACGACCTGGTGCAGGCAAGCCTTGAGCGCGCGATCATCAGTTGGGCCGACAAACGCCTCGAAGGCGACTTGCGCGCCTGGCTGTTCTCGATCCTCTACCGGCAGTTCCTCGACGCCCATCGACGTTCCCGGCGGTACACGCGCATGTTGGAATTCTTCAGCGGCCGCGATGACTCGCAGCCGTCGGTCGAGCGCACCGTCATCGCGCAATCGACCCTGCAAGCCTTCGACCAATTGAACACCGAACAGCGCGCCCTGCTGCTATGGGTCTCGGTGGAAGGCTTGAGCTACAAAGAAGTCGCCGACATCCTTGAGGTGCCCGTGGGCACCGTGATGTCTCGTCTGTCACGTGCGCGCCAGGCCCTGCGCCAGCTCAGCGACGGCGAAATCACCAGCCCTGCCCTGCGGATACTCAAATGATCAGCCTGCCTCCCAGCGAACGCGATTTGCATGCCTACGTCGATCACCAATTGCTGGACGCCGACCGCCGCCAGCTTGAAACCTGGCTGGCGGCCCACCCGGACGTCGCCGCCCAGGTGCACGCCTGGCAACAGGACGCACAGCACCTGCGGGCGTCCTTGAGCGGCATGCTGCAACAGCCGGCCAACCCCGAACTGGACCCGGCCCTGATTCGCCAGCGGGTCAAACGCCAGTCACGCCGCCATCTCGCGACGGCCGCCATGCTGTTGATTGCCGTCAGTGTCGGCGGCCTCGGCGGCTGGCAGGCCCGCCAGGCAACCCTGGCCGACAACCTCTTGCCCATGACCGATGCGATGCAGGCCTACCGCCTGTTCGCCCAGGACGGCATCCTGCCCGCCGACTACCACGTGCAAAGCGGCGGCGACATGCAAGGCTGGCTCGACCGTTATTTCAACCAGGCCTACCGCCTGCCTGACCTGAGTCAGGCCGGGTTCAAGGCGGTCAGCGGGCGCCTGCTCAGCACCGAACAGGGTGCAGCGGCCATGGTGCTGTATGAAGACCCCCAAGGGCGGCGCATCAGCTTCTATATCCGTCCACCAGGTCCGGAAAACAAATTCCTGCCCCGTGGCAGCCGCAGTGCCGACGGGCTGCAGGCCGAATACTGGTCAGGCGCAGGCTACAACTATGCGATGGTCAGCCCGCAAGACCCGTCGACCACGCAGATGCTCAAGCAGACGATGCGGTTCTAGAAGGCCACATCCAGCACCACGTTATCGACGTAGGTGCCGGCCGGCGGTGTGGTCTGGTTGGTATAGATCGCGGCGTTGTAGTTGAACACCTGGCTACCGGTACCCAGACCATTTCCGGGATTCACCTCAGCCGTGGAACTGGCGCGCCGGGCGGTACTCACGCTGCCCCAACGGGTGGTGGTGGCGCTTTTGAAAATGTCGTAACTCAGGAAATTGCTGCCAGAAACCATCCGCCGCTGCCCACCCACACTCACCGGGTTCTGGCCATCGCTGATGCCCACGGTGTAGGCGCTGCCCTTGGTGCACGCAATGGTGGCCTGCCCGCTCACGCTGGAAAAACCACTGACCACCGGCGCACTGCCGAAGGCGATGTTGGGCGCAGAGATTGTGCAGTCGTTGGCCACGGTCATGCTGACGGTCAGGGAAGCCGTGCCACTGCCGATATCTCGTACCACACAGAGGCTGCCAACCCCTAGGGCCGAGCAATAGTTCCAGCTCCAGGCGATGCTCAATGTCTCGGTATAAAGGCCAGCCGCCACATTGCTGCCGATGATCGAACTCAGATAAAGCGGCACGGTTTTCGTGCCCGGCCCGGATACCAGCCCCAGGCTTTGGGCGATGCCGGTGGCACCGAAATCAAATTGGGTACCGCGAGTGATCGGGTAGCTGGTGCTGTTATTGCCGTAGATCGTATAGCTGATGATATCCCCGGTGGGGCCGACCATGCCGCTGGTGGCCGACGTGATGGTTGCATAGAAGTGATCATTGGCGGCCAGCAAAGAGATCAGCGTGGCCCCACAGCTCAAGCCGGCATTGGTAGTGGAACTGGTCTGGGGGGCGGTACGCACCGTCATCGAACTGATCGAGCCAAAGCCGGCCGGCGAGGTGGTTCCCGGCACCGAACACGCGGCCATCACCTGTGTCGAAAAGCCCAGCCCCGCCAGCACCAGCAGCCCCACTATGCATTCCTTGCCCCGCACACCCACACTCCTTATCTCATTGGCACACCAGCGGCCCGATCAGCGGCACCTGTGCTTCGTTGATATCCAGATCAAACGTTGCCTGGCAGGTACGGCCCTCACCCACAGTGACTTGCAAGGTGTTGTGGGCCGCCAGGTTCTCCAGGTACACCAGGCCATCCCAGCCCACCACCGCCCGCGCCCCGCTTTGCTCGTGGCGCACCTGGCTGCCCAGGGGCAGCTCCTGATGCAGGGCATCCACCAGGGTGATACTGGCCGCGATCACCCGGCGCACCGGGAATTCCAGCAAGTAGCCGCTGCCGCGACGCACCGCCACCCGCTGCTCGACATTCGGGGTCTGCACGGTGACCGGCAGGTTCAGCGGGTCGATTTCATACTTGCCGCGGTAATAAGCGCTGCTCCATGGCACCAGCAGATGCCCGTTGCGATCGGTTTCACCCACCAACTGGTTTTCATAAAGCACCGGCACCCCGGCATAACCGTCGGTGCTCACCACCACAAAGGCATCATTCACCCGGTTGGCCGTGAATACTTGCTTGTCCATCCACACCAGCGAGCCGCTGGCATCCGCCCAGCGGGTCTCGGCGTCGCTGCTGCCATAGACACCCGCCTGCAATTGCACCGACTGCATGCGCCAGGTCAGGTCGGCCTGGCGATAAGCCGGCCCGTCGCCGCTGGCATACCCAAGGTTGTAGCCCACACCGCCCTCGGACGGCACCGCCCGGCTGTAGTTGACCCGCTGGCGACTCTCGCCCGCCTGGCTGCGCTCGTTGCTCAGGGCCAGGCTGCCGTAGACGTCGAACGGAATCACCAACTGCGCCTGCATGGCCCAGTTGCTGTCACCGACCTCACGGTTGGCCGACAGGTAGAAACTGGTGTTGCGCCACAACTGCTTGCTCCACGTCAGGTTCAACAGCCGGGTGCGGGAGTCATCGGCCGCCTGCACATCGAAATAGCCGGCACCGATGCTGCCGAAGTCGTTGAGGTTCAGGCTCAGGGTCACCTGCTCGCTGCGTTTGCTGAGGCTCGCATAAGGCGTGTCGACCAGGGTCAGGTCGGCGTACTGGTCGCGGCGCTCTACCCGTTGGTAAGACAGGCTGTAGCGCTGGTTGCTGTATTGATAACCGACGCTCAGTTGCTGGCCGGTCTCGCCGTCAAACTGGCTTTGGCTGAGGGCCGTGTTGAGCACTCCGAAGTTGCCCAGCCGCACGTTGCCGCCGAGCCCGCCCAGGGTCAGGTCGCCTGCGGCTTCGGCATGGCTTTCCAGGGTGACGTAGTCCGATACCCCGTAACGAAACGTGCCGCTGGCCACTCCGGCGCCGTAGCCAAAATCCCGAAGGGTGTAGTCACGGCGCAAATGACCGGCCGCTACCGAAAAGTCCGACAGGCCTTTTTGCAATAACGTACTGGTGACGTAGAACGGCACCGTGGTTGAAACCTGCCGACCCAACGCATCGGTGGTGACTACCACGGCTTCGCCGGCACCGTTGATAAACGGCACGTTGGTCAGGGTATAAGGGCCCGGCTGCAGGTCGGCACTGCTGGACTTGTAGCCGTTGATAAACAGGTCCACCGACGACGGCACCGCCGCCTCCCCGGCAAACTGCGGCAAGGGGTAAGTCACCAGGTCCGGGCGTACGCCGAAGTCTCGCGACACCTGCACCCCGCCCAGGCGCACAGAGCTGCTCCACGGCAACGCGCCGCTGATCACGTCGCCCGCCTCGTAGGTCAGCAGGCGTTCATCGTCGGAAAAGCGCCAGGTGGTGTCATAGCGCCGGTAGCCATTGTCCAGGGTGCTGCCGTTGGTCTGGCCGCCAAAGGTGGTGCGGTACTGGCCGGTATTGGACAACGTGCCCCACGTGTCGAACAGCCGCACTTCGTTGAAGATACCCAGGTAAGTGCCGGCATCATCGGTGTCATTCAAGTAGGCATCGTAGTTGAGCAACGCACCAAAACTGGTGAGCGCCTGGGTGCGCGGGTAGTTATCGCGGTTGCCGATGAACTGCGCCGGCAACCATGCCGGCGGTACCGTCAGCATCAGGCGCTGGCCCTGGCTGTCGTAATCGGTGTGCAAGCCAGGCACGTGGTCCAGAGCGACCTCGGTGGTGATGTCAGCCGGCAGTTTCATACCAACGTCCCGCAAGGTCGCCGCCGGCACAAACAGGCCGCCGGCACGCTGATCCACGGCGACCACCCGGCCGGTGTCCATCTGGTTGACCACCAATTCAAGGAACAACTGTGCATCGGCCACAGCCTCCATGTTGCTGGGGGGCGGCGGCAACGGAGCGGCCACGCCAAGCGGCGCAAGCGCCAGGCCAGACAGGCCGCCCACCACCCACACCGATTGCCATCGACTACGAGCCCGCTCAAGGCTCACCAAGGCATTGTGTCCATCAATGGACATCTCCATCCGTTAAGACCCAGGGCTACTCCATGCCCTATTCCATTGCGTTACCGTCCCGGGGCAAGGTTCTCCAGTTGCGTTGCCCCGTTGACTCGCACCTGTAGCGGCTGATCGCCAGCTACCCCTTCCGGCACCGGCCAGCGCATGGTTGCGCCCGGCAGTACATAGCCGAGCAGGCCGTCCACCAGCGGCCGGGTCTGCCCGCCCTGCTTGAACGCGACATCCGTGAGCCGCGCGTGCACCGCGCCCTGGTTGCGCATCTCCACATAGGTGCGCCCGCCCACCGTGACTTTCTTCCAGCTCAGGTCAGGCTTGCCCGCGCCCTTTGGGTCGCGCTGGCGGGTCGCATCTTCCTTGCTCCACAGCCCCGCGCCATAAGCAAACAAGGGCACCGAATAACGCATTTGAAAGCGGATGGCAGCGGCCGTCTTGCCATCGGCGGCGGGAGTGTCAGGGGTAGCGGCAGGAATTTCATCGATGATGATTCGATACGCCAGCTCCTGGCCCGGCGGTACTTCTCGGGTGCGGGTCAGGCGCACCAGTTGCTTCTGCCCCGGTTCGATCTTCGCCACCGGCGGGCTGCCGATCACGTCGCGCTGGTTCTGGTACTGCTCGTCAAACCCACCCTGACTCCAGGCAAATACCCGAATCTGCAAATTGGCAGTCTCTGTACCACGGTTCTCCAACCACAAGGCGCTGGCCTGTTGATCGGCTTCCAGCACCGGGTCAATGGGCCAGATCAGCACAGAACTGGCGGCCTGGACCTGTCCGGCGCCCAACGCCGCCAAGCCCATAAAACCCGCAACCCAATACCACCGGGACGCTGCAAACATAGATTCCACTCCTCATGCCAATCGCCTTACCAGGACAGCTGCACCTGCAGCACGTCGCTGTACGTCCCCCCAGGCTGATTACCCGGTAACACCACCCGGCCGTAAATCGGCAGAGTGATAGTGTTTGCGTTGCTGTAGGCCACGCTGACGCTTTGGCTGATCCCCAGGCTCTGGCTCAGCGCTGCGTCCTGAAACAGTTGATACGCCACTTGGGCACTGCCGCTATTGAGCTGCATGTGCCGCCCACTGACGTTGTGCAAACCGCCATCCACGGTCATGTTCAAGCTGACTCCCGGCGTGCATTGCAGTGTCACCCCGCTGCTCAGCGCCACCGACACCGTGCTGGTGGACAACGACGAGTAGCTGCCAAACGCCAGGCTGCCGTAGTTCGTGCCGCCGCCCACCACCAGGCAGCCTGCGGCAATCGTCGCGCTGACCTGGAGGGTCTGGCTGGTCACCGCCAGCAACGACAACGGCATCCCCCACCCCGTGATGACCGCCAGCGTCGCCCAGCAGGCCCGCTTCACGGCACTAGAACGTCAGTTGCACCGACACCGTGTCGGTGTAGGTACCCGCCGGCAGCCCTGCCTTGCCCACGGCCTGGCCGTAGATGTTCACGGTTTGTGCAACACCCGTGCTCGCGCCCACGTTGATGGTGCCGTTGATCGCCAGGAGCGTTGAATGCCCGGAGTCGGTGTAAAAGTCATACGGCACATAATTGGCCACGCCGTCATACAGCGCCCGGGTGCCGCCGGTGGACTGGCCGTCATGGGAGCCCGCGCCCACGGTGATCACCGGCGAGGTGCCCGACGAACACTGGATCGACAGTGCGCCCCCGCCGCCGCCCAGCACTTGGCCGGACTGGGTGGTGAACTGGCTGTTGGTGGTGCCGAAATTGATCGTACCGAAGTTCAAACCGGTGGTACCGCCCACGCCGTTGACCAGGCAGCTGTTGGTCAGGATCAGCGTGGAGCTGATCTGCCCGGTGACGGTGGTGGCCGCCTGGGCACCCGACACCCACACCAGTGCGACTAATGGAAAAACTGCTTTCGATACACGTGCATGCATGATGTCCATCCTCATGGTTTACCAATCCAGAGTCACCGTCAGGGTGTCTGTGTAGATGCCGGCCGGTAGGGCCCTGGTATTCGCCACCACCGAGCCGAATACCGGGATCGGTACCTGTGCGCCCTTGGTCACGACGAAATTGCGTTGCTGGCCGATGCTGTAGGTGCTCCGGCCCGCCGGGTCGGCCGACAGCCGATACGGTATGGTTTGCCGGCCATTGCTCAAGCGCCGGGTGACGCCGTCGCCATGGGCGCCGCCGTCGATGGTCACGGTGAAACTGCTCACCACCGACGGGTTGCAGGACACCGCCAGTGCCGCCTTGTCGCCATCGCTGATGCCAGCCCCCAGGCCTTTGTCCCAGGTGGGTCCGTGACTGCCGAAATCCAGCAAGGCCGAGCCGCCATCCGGGCTCACCGGCGCGCTGTCGGTGCCCTTGCTCACCTGGCAACTGGCGGTGATCACCAGCCGTGCATGAATCTGCCCGGCCACCGCCGCCTGGGCGTCCTCGGCCAGGAGCAACAGGCCGCCCAGCGCGATGCAGGCCAGGGCTCGGCTTACCATGTCACCGTCACTTTGAGCAGGTCGGTATAACGCCCCACCGCCGGGACTTCCTTGAGCGGCTCGATGCGTGCGTAAAGTGGCAAGTCCACCGTGCCGGAATCCGGCACGCGGCCGCTCACCGGCACGTCCACGGCCAAGGGGATGCGGCGCGCGGCGTCGGCATAAATTCGGTAGGGAATGGGTTTGATCGAAGGGGCGGCGGCGCCCAGGTAACGCACTTCGCCGACGCCGCCATGCAGGCCGCCGTCGACGCGCATCTGATACGGCGTGTCCGGGTTGCACTCCAGGCGTGGCTGGCGCTGGCTGATCAAGGCTGCACTCAACGGGCCAGCCGGGTCATCCAGGCGGGCGCCGCTGCCAAAATCCAGCACGCCGAGCTGCTCGATGCCGGCCTCACGCGTGGTGCCGACCAACTGGCAACCGCGCTGCACGTCGATACGCACCTCAACCTGGAGCTGTGCACCATAAACCGTGTTGCAGAGCATCGCGCCCATGATTGCCAAGACTGCCTGTCCCTTCACTGCCCCAAATCCTTATACAGGGGTGACTGCTGTGTATGAGGTTAGTCACTTGAGGGGAATCCGCCAGTCAAGACGTTGTTTTGGATCCATTCAGCCATGCCGTTTCCAGATAGCTGGCGGTGTGCTTCTCTATTGGTCAAACCGCAACCGGCGCTCTAAAGTGAGCGACCACCGAAATACAGAGTGACTGACATTGGCTGCTTTACCGCCCCTGCTCAAACGCTTGCTGGGTAAACCTGCGGCGACCGACACCGACCCCGGCATCGCGGCTTTTTTTCAAGGCAAGGCCCGGCAACAGGGCTATACCCTCAGCCCCAGCCAGTTGCAGGTCATCGAGACCATGGCCCGACAAACCGCCCACCTGCTGGCCGGGCGTCCCACCCGCAGCCTGTACCTGCACGGCGCCGTGGGCCGGGGCAAAAGCTGGTTGCTGGACGGTTTTTTCCAGGCACTGCCGATTGCCGAGAAACAGCGCGTGCACTTCCACGACTTTTTCGCCCGTCTGCACCAGGGGATGTTTACCCACCGCCAGCAGCGTGATGCCCTGGGCGTGACCCTGGACGAGCTGCTCGATGGCTGCCGCGTGCTGTGCTTCGACGAGTTTCACGTACACGATATCGGCGATGCGATGCTGATCAGCCGCCTGTTCAAGGCCCTGTTCCGGCGCGGGGTTTGGGTGCTGGTAACCTCCAATTACCCGCCTGCTGGGTTGCTGCCGAACCCCTTGTACCACCAGCGTTTCAAGCCGGTGATCGAGCTGATCAGCGCGCGCATGGACGTCATGGAAGTCAGCGCGCCCCAGGATTACCGGGGCCTGGCCCAGGCCCATGGCGATCAGCGTTTCAGCGCTGGGCAGTTTGTCTGGCCGGGCACTTGCGCGCAACGCGAGGCCTTGGGATTGCCCTCAGCGGATCACGCCCCCATCAGCCTGACCGTCGGAGCCCGGCAGTTGACTGCCCGCTGGCATCAGGGTCGCAACATCGCCTTCACCTTCAGCGACCTGTGCGAAAAACCGACCGCCGTCATGGACTATCTGCAATTGTGCCGCGACTACGACCGCTGGATCATCGACGGCCTGCCGCATCTGGCGGACTGCCCGATCGCCACCCAGCAACGGTTCATCAACCTGGTGGACGTGCTCTACGACCAGGACAAACACCTGGTGCTGATCGGTGAGCAGCCGCTGGAACAATCCCTCAGCGGCCAGGCCATCGACTTGGCCCGCACCGCCAGCCGCCTCGGGCAGTTGCAGAAGATCGGGCCACAACCCGCTATCATGAGCGCCATTCACGCCCCTATTACCGAGTGACGCGCTGTTCATGGATACCCTTGCCCAACTCAAGGCCGGCCAATTGGCCGGTATCAAACGCCTGGACCTGCGCTGCGGGCTGACGGAGTTCCCACGGGAAATCTTCGACCTGGCCGACTCCCTGGAAATCCTCAACCTCACCGGCAATGCCCTCAGCAGCCTGCCGGACGACCTGCACCGCCTGCCCCATTTGCGCGTGTTGTTCTGTTCGGAAAACGCTTTTACCGAACTGCCGGAATGCCTGGGCCAGTGTGCGCAGTTGAGTATGATCGGCTTCAAGTCGAACCAGATCAGCAGCGTCCCGGCGGCATCGCTGCCGCCCCTGCTGCGCTGGCTGATCCTCACCGATAACCGCATCAGCCAGTTGCCGAGCGAGCTGGGTGAACGGCCCTTGCTGCAAAAGCTGATGCTGGCCGGCAACCACCTGGAGCAGTTACCGCAAAGCCTGGCCCAGTGCAAAAACCTCGAACTGATCCGCATCGCCTCCAACCGCCTGACCCGGCTGCCGGACTGGCTGCTGACCTTGCCGAGCCTGACTTGGCTGGCCTACGCCGGCAACCCGGTAGAGATGGCCGTGGAAGAGGCCCGCCATGACGCGACGCCAAACATTCCCTGGCCCGAGCTGGAGTTGGGCGAAGTGCTGGGGGAAGGCGCTTCCGGGATCATCCGCAAAGCGTCCTGGACTCCGGCAAACGCGCCGGCCAAGGCGGTGGCGGTGAAACTCTATAAAGGCAGCATTACCAGTGACGGCTCGCCCCTGCACGAAATGCACGCCTGCATCGCCGCCGGGTTGCACGCCAACCTGATCAAGGTCGAAGGCCGAGTGGTCGAGCATCCCCAAGGCCAGGCGGCGCTGGTGATGCAATTGATCGAACCGAGCTACCGCAACCTCGCGGCCCTGCCGAGCCTGGCGTCGTGCACCCGGGATATCTACGAGCCCACCACCCGTTTCAGGGCGGACGTGGCACTGCGCATGGCCCGGGGCATCGCTTCGGTGGCGGCGCACCTGCACGAGCAAGGCATCACCCACGGCGATCTGTACGGCCATAACATTCTGTGGAATGAAGCCGGTGAGTGTTTGCTGGGGGACTTTGGTGCCGCGTCGTTTCACG
Organism: Pseudomonas sp. PAMC 26793; assembly: GCF_000313235.1. Taxonomy (NCBI): domain Bacteria; kingdom Pseudomonadati; phylum Pseudomonadota; class Gammaproteobacteria; order Pseudomonadales; family Pseudomonadaceae; genus Pseudomonas; species Pseudomonas sp. PAMC 26793. The sequence continues at coordinate 187,609 of NZ_AMXG01000026.1, read as the reverse complement.
CCACGGTCGACAGCCAGGAAACCCGCGCGTTGCAGCGTATAGAAGTGCGCGCGTTCGGCGTGTTGCTGGGGGAGCTGCTGGAAAGGATTGATACGGGGTTGAGCGAGGAAAAGCGCGTGGCGCTGGAAGCCTTGCGGGATAACTGCTGCCAGCCGGAGGTGCTGGCCCGGCCTGGGTTCGAGGCAATCACAACCCTGTTGCAGTCTTCCACACTCCGCTAAACCCAATGTGGGAGCGGGCTTGCTCGCGAATGCGGTGTGTCAGTCAATACATACTTGGCTGGTACACCGTATTCGCGAGCAAGCCCGCTCCCACATTTGGACCGAGTTCACATCAAATTAGAATTAACCCGCCAACCCGACGAACATATCCTGCACGTCATCATGGTTGTCCAAGCCTTCCAGGAAGGCTTCGACTTCAGCCATCTGCTCATCACTCAAACCGCTCACCGGGTTCTTCGCGATGTAGCCCAGCTTGGCCGACAACACGGTGAAACCCTGCTCCGGCAAGGCTTTCTGCACGGCGTCCAGGTCTGTGGTCTCGGTGATGAACAGGGTGGTGCCCTCTTCTTCGCCTTCTTCGAAATCCTGGGCACCGGCTTCAATCGCGGCCATTTCCGGATCGGCGTCCGGGCTGTCCGGCGACGCTTCGATCAGGCCCACATGGTTGAAGTCCCAGGCCACAGAGCCCGAAGCACCCAGTTGCCCCTTGCGAAACGCCACACGGATTTCCGCCACGGTGCGGTTGATGTTGTCGGTCACGCATTCAACGATCAGCGGCACCTGGTGCGGGGCAAAACCTTCGTAGGTCACGCGGTGGTATTGCACGGTCTCACCGAGCAGACCGGCGCCTTTCTTGATCGCGCGTTCCAGGGTTTCCTTGGGCATCGAGGCCTTTTTGGCCTGCTCCACCACCAGGCGCAAATGTGCGTTGGTGGCAGTGTCGGCACCGTTGCGGGCGGCAATGGTGATTTCTTTCACCAGCTTGCCGAAGATCTTGCCCTTGGCATTGGATGCCGCTTCTTTATGTTTGACTTTCCACTGTGCGCCCATGACTCACTCTCTTCTGTCCATCGCGCCGAGACGTCTACTGGCCGGCGCTTTGGGGGCAGAGTTTATAGCGCTGAAACACTCTAATCCACCAAAAAACCGGCCATGCCCCTCAGGTACGCAAGGGATTGATAGCGCGCTCACGGTCGGGCACAAAGTCCCCCACCTGTGCCAATACCGCCGGCCTGGCATTCCAGTAGGGCATCAACACCAGCGAGGAAAACAGCGCGGCGCCGGCAAACACGATAAACACCGTGACGGTATCGAAGTAGCCCGGCAACAAGCCGCCGAGTACTGCCCCCACCGAACCGCAGCCGTTGACGAACCCCGCCGCCGTCGCGCCGGCCTTGGCGGTGCCGAAGTCGATGGCGGCGGTGCTGCTGATCATCGAGTCCGGCCCGTACAGGGTCAGGCCCATCACAAACAGCAACGCCATCACCAACACCACGCTGCCGGTGTGCAAGGCGCCCATGAACAACGCCAGGGCCACCGTCAGCGCCAACAGGCTGAGTACACAGGCCGGCATGCGCCGGGCGCCGAACAGTTTGTCGGACGCCATGCCGATCATGATCGGCCCCAGCAACCCCGCCAGCTCGAAGGCCGTGGGCACAATCGCTGCGCCGACCTTGCCCACCGACGGCATCTGCTCATACACAATCACCGGCCCCCACAACAGGATGGCGTAGCGTGCCGGCTTCAACAGGAAGTACGCCAGTCCCAGGGTCAACACCGTGCGGTTGCGCAAGATGGCCCGCAACGGCTCCAGCACACTCGCGTTCTTTTCGGCGACAGTCTGCTCCGGCTCGGGCTCCACCGCCGGCAACCCCACATCCTGTGGCGTGTTGCGCTGGAAAATGAAGAACAGCACCGCGACCACGGCGACGACGGCCGCACTGGAGATAAACGCCGCATGCCAGGTGCCGATCAGCGTATACGCCCACCAGCCGGCAAACGGTGACGCCACCAGGCCGCCAAAGGCGTAGCACGAACTCCATAACCCCAGCACCCGCCCACGCTGCTGCGCCGGGAAGAAACTGCCAAGGTTCTTGCACAGCCCCGACCAGCCGGTGGACTGGGCCAGGCCCTGGATCAACATGCAGGTGACAAAGATCGGCAAGGTGGCAAACGTGCCCATCACCAGGGCGGCGGCGGCGGAAATCAGCAACCCGCCGAGTACCACCACACGGGGCCCGAAACGGTCGGCAAGCATGCCCCAGGTGAACTGGCCAACGGCGTAGGCCGCCAGGTAGATGCCATCCAGGTTGGCCATCATCATCTTGTCCAACGGGAAACTCGGGTCGTCGACGATCCCCAGTTTGGCCACCGAAAAAGCTTTGCGGGTGAAATAGAAGGCCGCGTACGCCAGCCAGGTGATGGCGAAAATCTGCACGCGCCAACGCTTGATGTTACTCAAGGGAGTATTCATGGTGGTTCTGACCTCGGGTGTGAGTGTGCCGGCAGAATGAAAAGCAAACGCCTGTATTTTTATTGTTGAGCACTGCAGTACCGGCGCTTGGAAGGGCGCGGTATTGGTCAGATGAGTCTCGCTGGTAAGCACGCAGAAGACCCATGGCCGCCGAGGGTGTAGGACTCGACCTACGGCGACTGGGGCTATCAAAGCAATGGCTGACTAATAGGTAAAATCGATTTATCGTATTTCAAATATAAGCTGAGCTTGTAAGAGGATTCGCGATGTCGGTGTCCCACGCCCAACTCAAAGCCTTCCATGCAGTGGCCGTCCACGGCAGCTTCACCCACGCCGCCGAACGCTTGTTCCTCAGCCAGCCGGCCATTTCCGACCAGGTGCGCAAACTCGAAGAACGCTTCGGCGTGCTGCTGTTTCATCGCAACAAACGCTCGGTGCGGTTGACCGACCTTGGCGAGCGCCTGCTGAGTATCACCCAGCGCTTGTTTGCGGTCGCGGCGGAGGCCGAAGAACTGTTGCAGGATTCCCGGGCCTTGCAAACCGGCACCCTGACACTCGCGGTCGATGCGCCCGTGCATGTGCTGCCGCAGATCGCGCGCTTTTGCCAGCTGTACCCGGGCATCAGCGTGAAGATCGAAACCGGCAACACCGATGAATCGCTGTTTCGCCTCTACAACTACCAGGCCGACCTGGCGCTGCTGGGCCGTGACGTGGACGACGAGCGGCTGCTGTCATTGCCATTGCCGGATGATCAATTGCTCGCGTTTGTCGCCCGCAACCATCCCTGGGCGGGCCGTGAGTCGATCTGCCTGGCGGACCTGGACGATACGCCGCTGGTGTTGCGGGAAATCGGCTCGGTGACCCGCCAGACCCTGGAGCAGGAAATGCATCAGGCCGGGCTGCGGATTCGCCCGGCGATCCAGGTGGAAGGCCGCGAAGCCGCGCGGGAGGCGGTGGTAGTGGGGATTGGCGTGGGGGTGGTGTCTGCCGCGGAGTTTGGCGCAGATTCGCGGGTGTATGCGATGCCGATCCGCGACTGTACCCAGCGGATGAAGGAAACACTGGTGTGCTTGAAGGAGCAGAGTTCGCGGCGGGTGGTGGCGACTTTTCTGGAGATTGTGCGGGAAAGTTTGCGGTGAATTTGAGAGCCCCTTCGCGAGCAAGCCCGCTCCCACAGTTGACCGAGTTCTACCGATGGAATGTGGTCGAATGTGGGAGCGGGCTTGCTCGCGAACGGGCCAACTAGACCTTAAGCCAACACCCTCTAAGGCGCCAACTCGAAAAACGCCTGAATCAACCGCAACTCCCGCCGCCGCTCCATGCACCCGATCACATGCCGGTTCACCAGCCCGTCGCCCTGGATCGGAATCGCATGCACCCGCGGATCCCGGCTGACTTCCATCGACGACACCACCCCAACCCCCAACTCCGCCGCCACTGCTTCCGTCACCGCCTCACGGCTGTCCAGCTCCAGCAACACCTTGGGCTGCACCCCGGCCTGGGCGCAGGCATCGTCAAAGGTGCGCCGGGTGATCGAGCTGGGCTCACGCAGCACCATGATTACCTGATCCAACTGCTCCAACCGAATCCCCTCAGGCTCCGCCAACCACGGATGACCGGCAGGCACCAACGCGCAAATCCGCGACTCGATCAACGGCTGCAAGTGCAGGCCCCTGCGCGGCTCCACCTCCGTCAACACCGCCACGTCGGCACGCTCCGACAGCAGCGCCGCGAGGGTTTCCTGAGCGTTGCCCAAGCGCAAATTGACCGTAATCCCCGGATACCGCTGCCGCAGGCTGGCCAGCATCGGCATGACCATGTGCGGCCCGTCCGCCGCCACTTCCAGGCGCCCGGTAAGCAGTTGCCGGTTGGCCTCCAGCAGGGTCTGCGCCTCCTCCACCAGGCCGAAGATCGCCCGGGTGATCGCCGCGAGCTTGGTGCCCTCCTCGGTCAACTCCACCCGCCGCGCGGTACGCCGCAGCAACGCGATCTGGTAGTGCTCCTCCAGCGCCTTGATATGCCCGGTCACCGCCGGCTGGCTGATAAACAGCCGCTCGGCCGCCCGGGTAAAACTGCCCTCGCGGGCTACGGCATCAAACGCACGCAGTTGAAACAGGTTCATAGCTATCGGCCTCACTGATAGCTCGCATAACAACAAACAATTTGATTGATGACAAGCCAAACTGCAATTTAGGCGCCGTAACTTCATCCCATTGTTTTGCGAGGACACACGAATGAGCACTGCCGCGCCGATCTTGCTGACCCCCGGGCCCTTGACCACCTCGGCCCGCACCCGCGAGGCCATGATGGTCGACTGGGGTTCGTGGGATGACCGCTTCAACCAACTGACCGCCAGCCTCTGCGAGCAACTGCTGGTGATCGTCAACGGCACCGCCAGCCACCATTGCGTGCCGTTGCAAGGCAGCGGCACCTTTGCCGTGGAAGCGGCCATCGGCACCCTGGTGCCACGGGACGGCAAGGTGCTGGTGCTGATCAACGGCGCTTACGGCAAGCGCCTGGCGAAGATCTGCGAAGTGCTCGGCCGCTCGTTCAGCACCTTTGAAACCGCCGAAGACGAACCCACCACCGCCGCCGACGTCGACCGCCTGCTGCACGCCGACAAGGGCATCACCCACGTTGCACTGATCCATTGCGAAACCAGCACCGGGATTCTCAACCCGCTGCCCGAGATCGCCCAGGTCATCGCACGCCACGGCAAGCGCCTGATCATCGACGCCATGAGTTCCTTCGGCGCGCTGCCGATCGACGCCCGTGAAGTGCCGTTCGACGCGCTGATCGCCGCCTCCGGCAAGTGCCTGGAAGGCGTACCGGGGATGGGTTTTGTGTTCGCTGAAAAGCAGGCGCTGGCCGCTGCCCAAGGCAACAGCCATTCCCTGGCGATGGATCTGTTTGACCAGCACAGCTACATGGCCAAGACCGGCCAGTGGCGCTTCACCCCGCCAACCCACGTGGTGGCTGCGCTGCACGAAGCGCTGCTGCAATACAACGAAGAAGGCGGCCTGCCCGCCCGGCATCAGCGCTACGCCAACAACTGCCAGGCGCTGCTGGACGGCATGGCCGAACTGGGCCTGCGCAGTTTCCTGCCTGCGGCGATCCAGGCGCCGATCATCGTCACCTTCCATGCGCCAAAAGACCCACGCTACCAGTTCAAGGCGTTCTACGAGCGGGTCAAGGCCAAGGGTTTCATCCTCTATCCCGGCAAATTGACCCAGGTGGAAACCTTCCGCGTGGGCTGCATCGGCCATGTAAACCAGGCCGAGATGCAAGCCGCCGTCGCGGCGGTGGCCGAGGTGCTGCAAGAAATGAACGTGCTCGACATCTGACTGCCCACTACTCACAGGATCTGAACCATGAACTACGCAAACCCAACCCAGCTTCAAGCCGCGATCCTCGACTGGGCCGGCACTGTGGTCGATTTCGGCTCGTTCGCCCCCACGCAGATTTTTGTCGAAGCCTTCGCTGAATTCGACGTGCAGGTCTCCATCGAAGAAGCCCGTGGCCCGATGGGCATGGGCAAGTGGGACCACATCCGCACCCTGTGTGACCAGCCGCAAGTGGCCGAGCGCTATCGCAAGGCTTTTGGCCGCACACCGACTGACGATGACGTGACCGCCATCTACCAGCGTTTCATGCCGCTGCAGATCGAGAAAATCGCCGAGCACTCGGCGTTGATCCCCGGCGCCCTGGACACCATCGCCAACCTGCGCAAGCAGGGGATCAAGATCGGCTCGTGCTCCGGCTACCCCAAGCAGGTGATGGACAAAGTGGTCGAACTGGCCGCCACCAACGGCTACATCGCCGACCACGTGGTCGCCACCGACGAAGTACCCAACGGCCGCCCATGGCCGGCTCAGGCCTTGGCCAACGTGATCGCCCTCGGGATTGATGATGTCGCGGCCTGCGTGAAGATCGACGACACCGTGCCGGGCATCCTCGAAGGCCGTCGCGCCGGAATGTGGACCGTGGCGCTGACCTGCTCAGGCAACGCCCTGGGCCTGACCTACGCGCAGTTCCGCGCCCTGGACGCCGGCACACTCGCCAGCGAACGCACGCGCATCGAGGCCATGTTCGAAGGCTCGCGCCCGCACTACATGATCGACACCATCATCGACCTGCCTGCGGTGATCGCCGACATCAACCAGCGTCTGGCACGGGGTGAAATGCCACAGGGCTACTGATCGAGATCAAAAGATCGCCTATACACCCTTCTCTCACGGGCAAACCTCGTAAAACAGGCTTACATTGAAAGGACTCCGTCGCGAAAGAACGGAGGTTTGCCCTGATGAGTGAGGAAGAAAGCGATGCCCTGGAAGAATTCCGATACGCGTTACAGCACCATGTCGATTGCGTTGCACTGGCTGATGGTGGTGCTGCTGGCGGTGGTTTACGCCTGCATTGAATTACGCGGGCAGTTTCCCAAAGGCAGCGGCGGCCGTACGTTGATTGTGGAAATGCACTTCATGTTCGGCCTGACCGTATTTGTACTGGTGTGGCTACGGTTGTTCGCCCGCAGCCTGGGCGTGGCGCCGAAGATCGTGCCGGCCCCGCCGCAATGGCAATCCTTCCTGGCCACCCTGATGCACATGGCGCTGTATGCCTTGATGATCGGCATGCCCATCGCCGGCTGGCTGATCGTCAGCGCGGAGGGGCATTCGGTGATGTTCTACGGCATTGAGTTGCCGCCGCTGATTGCCGAAAACAAGGCGTTGGCCAAGGAGATTGAAAGCTGGCATGTGCTGTTCGGCAAGGTCGGTTACTGGCTGATCGGCCTGCATGCATTGGCGGGGTTGGGCCATCACTATGTGCTGCGGGACAATACTGCATTACGGATGATGCCCGGCAAGAGAGGGAACCTTCAGTAACTTTGGAATCCCCGGCGGCCTTGCAGGCCACCGGTGTGGACAAAGATCAGACGGGTGCCGGGGGAAAATCTCCCGGCTTCAATCTGCTGCTTCAACGCCAATAACGCCTTGCCGGTGTACAGCGGCTCCAGGGGTAGGCCACAGGCTTGCTCGGTGGCGTCGATAAAGGCCAGCAACTCCGGATCAACCTTGGCAAAGCCGCCCCGGCTGGCCTCCAGCAATTCATAACCCTCTTGCACAAGCGCCCGTACCTGCTGCGCCACGCCGTGGTCGTCGGGCACTGCCAGCGCGCCATATACCGGATGCGCGCCCGCCTCGGCCAATACCAATCCCGCCAGCGTGGTGCCGGTCCCCGCGGCCAGCCACCAACCGTGATAGTCCGCCCAGCCCAGGCCGCTTAACTGCGCCTGCGCCTGACTGACCAGCACCCCGCAGCCCAAGGCACCGGCCAAGCCACCACCGCCCTCAGGTACCAGGTGCAGGTGCGGATACTGCTCGCGCCAAGGCAGCCAGAAGTCCGGCTCGTTACGCGCGCGATAGCCGCCATACCCCAGCCAATGCAGTTGCATGCCAAAGGCGTTGAGATCGAGCACCGTGGGAGTGTCTTGCGGATGACCACGCAGCAAGCCAACGGTAGGAAAGCCGAAGCGTTTCCCGGCCGCCGCCAGAGCATGCAGATGATTGGAGTAAGCCCCGCCCAGGCTGATGATCCCGCTGGCACCCGCCGCCCGGCCTTGCGCCAGGTGTTCGGTGAGCTTGAACCACTTGTTGCCGCTGATCAGCGGGTCGATGCGATCCAGGCGCAGCACGGCGACGTCCACCGGCCCCATCCAGTCCAGCTTCAGGGGCTCAAGGGGCGCGTGGGGAAGCCAGTCGAAAGGACCCATAAAGGCAGGTCTGCACAAGAAAAGGGGCGGTAGTCTACCACCGCCCCTTTTGAGTGTTTACAGCTCGGCCGCCAGGCGCGAACCCTGGTTGATGGCACGCTTGGCATCCAGCTCGGCCGCTACGTCCGCACCGCCGATCAAGTGCACGTTCTGCCCGGCTGCGACCAGGCCGTCCTGCAGTTCCCGCAGCGGGTCCTGGCCGGCACAGATGACGATATTGTCCACCGCCAGCACCTGCGGCTCACCCTCGGCGCCAATGCGGATATGCAGGCCGTCGTCGTCGATCTTCAGGTACTCGACGCTGTTGAGCATCTGCACCTGCTTGTTCTTCAAACCGGTGCGATGGATCCAGCCGGTGGTCTTGCCCAGGCCGTCGCCGACCTTGGACGTCTTGCGCTGCAGCAGGAACACTTCACGCGCCGGCGCATGGCGCTCGGGCTTGATCCCGGCCACACCGCCGCAGGCTTCAAGGTGGGTATCGATGCCCCACTCTTTCCAGAACGCCTCGCGGTCCAGGCTGGTGGACACGCCCTGGTGCACGAGGAATTCCGACACGTCAAAACCGATACCGCCGGCACCGATCACCGCCACGCGATGGCCCACTGGCTTGCGCTCCAGGATCACGTCCAGGTAGCTCAGCACCTTGGCATTTTCCACGCCCGGGATGGCCGGTGTGCGCGGCGCGATGCCGGTGGCGAGGATGATCTCGTCGTAACCGCCCGCAACAAGCTGCTCAACGTCGACCCGAGTGTTCAGGCACAGCTCGACGTGGGTGGTCTGCAACTTGCGCTTGAAGTAGCGCAGGGTTTCAAAGAACTCTTCCTTGCCCGGCACGCGCTTGGCGATGTTGAACTGGCCGCCGATCTCGCTGGCCGAATCAAACAGGGTCACCTGATGCCCGCGCTCGGCGGCAACGGTGGCGGCCGCCAGGCCCGCAGGACCAGCACCGACCACGGCGATTTTCTTGATCTGCTTGACCGGCAGGTAGTTGAGTTCGGTTTCGTAGCAGGCGCGCGGGTTGACCAGGCAGGTGGTCAGCTTGCCGCCGAAGGTGTGGTCCAGGCACGCCTGGTTGCAGCCGATGCAGGTGTTGATCTCATCGGCGCGGCCTTCGGCGGCCTTGTTGACGAAGTCCGGGTCGGCGAGGAATGGGCGGGCCATCGAGACCATGTCGGCGTCGCCTTCGGCCAGGATCTGCTCAGCGACTTCCGGGGTGTTGATCCGGTTGGTGGTGATCAACGGAATCTGCACCGCACCGCGCAACTTGGCGGTGACCTTGCTGAACGCACCGCGTGGCACTTTGGTAGCGATGGTCGGGATCCGCGCTTCGTGCCAGCCGATGCCGGTGTTGATGATCGTTGCACCGGCCTGCTCGATGGCCTTGGCCAACTGCACGATTTCTTCCCAGGTGCTGCCGCCTTCCACCAGGTCGAGCATCGACAGGCGGAAGATGATAATGAAATTCGGGCCTACGGCTTCGCGCACCCGGCGCACGATTTCCACCGGCAGGCGCATGCGATTTTCATAGCTGCCACCCCAGCGGTCGGTGCGATGGTTGGTGTGAGCGGCGAGGAACTGGTTAATGAAGTAGCCTTCGGAGCCCATGATCTCCACGCCGTCGTACTCGGCGACCTGGGCCAGCAGCGAGCAGGTGACGAAATCGCTGATCTGCTTTTCGATGCCTTCTTCGTCCAGCTCTTTGGGCTTGAACGGGTTGATCGGCGCCTGGATTGCGCTTGGCGCCACCTGTTTCGGGCTATAGGCATAACGCCCGGCGTGGAGGATCTGCATGCAGATCTTGCCGCCGGCCTCGTGCACGGCTTTCGTGACGATCTTGTGCTTTTGCGCCTCTTCGTCGGTGGTCAGCTTGGCTGCACCGCCATACACCCCGCCTTCATCGTTCGGGCCAATGCCGCCGGTGACCATCAGGCCCACGCCGCCACGGGCGCGCTCGGCAAAATAGGCCGCCATGCGCTCGAAGCCGCCGGGTTTCTCTTCAAGGCCGGTGTGCATCGAGCCCATCAGGGTGCGGTTACGCAGGGTGGTAAAACCCAGGTCCAACGGGGCCAGCAGGTGCGGGTAAGCAGCAGCGGTCATGGTACAGCTCCACAACGGATCATCACGGGACGTGGAGCGCTCGAACGGCACTCCATCGGTTTATGTCCCACAGACTAAGAGGCTGCCGGTTGCCGCTCAATGACTGTAACTGACAAGTTATTGATCCAAATGCGCAGCGCCCCTTGGCAACTGCGTACATGAGCCCTACCCTAGGTACCGAACCCTGCACCCGGTCCGTTGTCTTTTTCCCATGCGTAAACTTCTTGGCTTCACCCTCATCATGGCCTTGGTCGCCGCCGTTTCCGCCTATCTGGTCTGGACCCAGGAGCGTCCCGTGGGCCATTACCTGTCCGACCTGCGGATCAGCCTGGCCGTCGACCAGGGCGTGCCCGCCGACCGCGGTAACCTGCTGGGCATCCAGCCGGAACTGTTCCCCGCCGATTACCAGAGCCTGGAACGCCTGCACCTGAAGCTGGCGGCCTATCTGCAAAAGGCCCGCGACCAGGGCTTGATCAACGACAAGACCATCGTGGTGCTGCCGGAACATATCGGCACCTGGCTGATGGTCAGCGGCGAAAAGAACGAGCTGTATCAGGCCACCAACCTCAAGGACGCGATGAACTGGCTGTCGGCGAGCAACCCCTTGTTGTTCCTGCGGGCACTGATCAGCGCCAAGGGTGATGACCGCATCGACGACGCCTACCTGCGCATGAAGGCTCCGGCCATGGCCCGCGACTATCAAGTACTGTTCGGCGGCCTGGCCAAGGAATTCGGCGTGACCCTGGTGGCCGGCTCCATTGCCCTGCCTAACCCGAGCGTCAGCCAGGGCCAGCTGCAGATCGGCCATGGCGCGCTGTACAACACCAGCGTGGTATTCGACCGTGATGGCTTGGCGGTGGGCCAGCCGCAACGCCAGCTGTATCCGATTTTCGATGAGCGCGGTTTTATCGAACCCGGCGACGAAAACACCGTCAGCGTGGTCGACACCCCGGCCGGGCGCCTGGGCATCCTGATCGGCAGCGACAGCTGGTACCCGGACAATTACCGCAAGCTCAACGAGCAAGGCGCCCAGTTGGTGGCCGTCCCGGCCTTCGTGATTGGCCGCGAGACCTGGGACAAGCCGTGGCGCGGCTTCAAAAGCGTGTCGACGCCGCCGGAGATCAGCCTCAAGCCCGAAGAACTCAGCGAAGGCGAAGCCTGGCACCGCCTGACCCTGATCAGCCAACAACCCATCAGCCAGGCCACCGCCGGCATGAGCGTGTTCCTGCGCGGGCAGTTCTTTGACATGAGCAGCGCCGGGCAAAGCTTCCTCAGCAGCAACGGCCAAGTGTTCGCCGACGGCAATGCCCGTGGCGCGCGCCTGCTGAACGTGTGGCTGTAGCACGATGAAACCGGTGCGGCTTGGGGATTTGTCGGTGGGCTTCGTCCACACCTTGGCCGATGCGATCCACAGCCATGGCCTGGACCCGCAACCGTTGCTGCTGCAATACGGCCTTGACCCGGCCCGCCTGGCCGAGGCCGGCGCACGCTTGTCGATCCCGCGCTATATGCGCCTGGGCCACGCCGCCATCCAGCTGACCGGCGACGCCAGTCTGGGGCTGCGCATGGGCCAGCTCAGCCGCTTGAGCCAGGCTGGCCTCGCCGGTGTCACCGCCGCCCAGGCCCCCACCGTGCGCGAAGCCGCCCGCACCCTGACACGCTTCGAAGCCTTGTACGGCTCCAACTATCGCGGCCAGTCGAGCTTTCACGAGGATACGGATGGGGCCTGGCTACGCTTCTATTCCATCAGCCCGTACAACGCCTATAACCGCTTTGTGGTGGACTCGATCATCGCCGGGTGGCTGCATCAGTTGTCGAGCCTGAGCCTGCAACCGGTGCAGGCGCAGCGCATCGAAATCGAATTCGAAGCACCGGACTACAGCGAGCGCTACAGCGTGCTGGGGGACTGCCCGATCCAGTTTGGCGCCGAGCATAATCAACTGCGCTTGAGCCAGCAAACCTTAGCCATGCGCAACCCGGAACATTGCCCGAGTACCTGGCAATTACTGGTGCAATTGTGTGAACGGGAACTGGAGCAGTTGACGCGCACCCGCAGCCTGCGCGAGCGCATTACCCGGTTGCTCGGGCCGATGCTCAATGGTGGTCGGGAACCCGACCTGGAAGAAGTGGCGTCACGCTTGAAACTGCCGACCTGGACCTTGCGGCGCAAGCTGGCGGAAGAAGGGACTCAGTTCCGGGCGATTCTCAATGACACTCGCCGCGACCTGGCCATGACCTACATTCGCGATACCGAACTGGCGTTCGGTGAAATTGCCTATTTGCTCGGCTTTGCTTCAGCGGAAGCCTTTCAACGCGCCTTCAAGCGCTGGAACAGCCAGACCCCAGGGGAATTTCGCCGCAGTCAGCGGCATTCCGCCTGACGTCTGTCTTACAGCTCGGTGGCATCATCGGCCGGATCCAGCGGATCCAGTTCAAAAGCCTGGTACTCCAACAGTTCTTCCTGGTATTCGTCCATGGTTGACTCCTTGTTTTATGAAAAGGGGTTGCTTAATGACCTGCACAACCAGCCTAAAGTGCCGCCATGACGAAAAAATGTCCGTGGCATGACGTTCCTGCACTTCAAGATAAAACGTAGCAGTGTTGCGCTGATTTAGCCGAATGAATTTTAGATGCAACTGCAATCATTGCAATTGCAATCACAAGCAGAATTCCATTAGGGTATGGGCACCCGTTGCCAAGCGACCCTGCTCATGACTGCCAGCACCGAACGCTCTGCCCTGATCTGTATCGACGCCTTGAATGCAATGCAGCAGCCCCGCTGCTCGCCCCTGTATAGCGTGATGACCATGGCCAATACCCTGGAGTCCAGCCGGCAGGCGTGGGTGATCCGCGGCCAGTCGCGCTCGCGCCGGGTGATGAGCTGGCCCACCTGGTTTGCGCGCAACACCGGGGAAAAGCCCATGTTGTACCTGCACACGGCCGCGTCATCGGCGCAGTTGCGCGCATTGTCCAGCGAGACCCGCCAGCGGGGCATCTTGTGCAACGACAATGAAACCCGGCCCTCCCCGTCACTGCCCTTGTGGTTGGCCAGCAACCCCCACTGCACGCCTTATGACCCGGCCTCCGGCGAGGAAGCGCGGGCGATTGTGCTGGCGGCTTTGCAGGCGCTGTATGTCGACGGCGAGCCGGGGTTTTATTACCTGGCACTGCACGATCAACACGACGGGCCAGGGCTGAGCCCGCAGGACCGTGACCATGCGCTCAGGGGCATGTACCGGGTCCAGCGGTCATATACGAGCGAATTGAGGGTGCGGTTGCTGGGCGCGGGTCGAGCGTTTGAAGAAGTCGTGCACGCCGCGCAGTTACTCGAAACGGATTGGAACGTCGAGGCGCAACTGTGGAGTTGCCCCAGCTACACACGGCTGGCCCGCGAGGCGGAGGCGGCGCAACGCTGGAACCGCCTGCACCCGCTGGCACCGAAGCGCAGTTGTCATCTAAGGGATTGCCTGGCTGGGGATGGCGCGCCGGTGGTCGCGGTTACCGGCTATCCGCAGCCCATCGTTGACCCGTTGGCGGGGCATGTCGACGCGCGGTTTGTAGCCTTGGGCGCGGGCTCGGTGGAAACGTCACCACCCAGTCGATATTGGATCGCGGTGCTGGCATTGAAGGCGCTGGCGGATGACGGCCGTATCGACGCAGAACAGGTGGAAACCGCCCTGCGTCGGTATCACCTGAAATGACGATCTGTCATCCATCACAGATCAAATGTGGGAGCGGGCTTGCTCGCGAAGGCGGTGTGTCTGCTGATATTTCTTTTGCTGACACACCGCTTTCGCGAGCAAGCCCGCTCCCACACTGGATCTTCGTCGCCTGGCGTCTTTGCTTCAGGTCTTACGCCGCCCACGGGTCTGCACGCCCGCCTCCATCGCCAGCCCCGCCGTGCGTTCCAGCGCCTCGGCAAAGCCCCGGCGTTGCTCGCTGTCGAGCTGCGACAGAAACAACTCATCCACGCTGCTTTCGTAGATTTTCCACATTTTTTTGCGCAACACCCGGCCCGCGTCGGTGATTGAGACAAAGGCAGCACGCCCGTCACCGTCGGAGCGCGAACGCACCACCAGGCCGTCCTTTTCCAGACGGTCCACCAGGCGCGTCAAGTTGTAGCGCTCGATGGCCAGCACATCGGCCAGTTCGTGCATGCGCCGGGTGCCCTCGGGGCCACTTTCCAGGCCCCACAAAGCGTCGTACCAGGCATACGGTGGCAGACCGGCATCGGCCAGGCGCCGTTCGATTTCACGGATAACCGTCCTGTGGGCCCGAACAAAACGAAACCAGACATCAGGCTCTTTCGACGACATGCAACACCAATCCGGGGAATTTCAAGAAGGTTGCAATAGTAGCTCATCCCGCGCTAGATTCAGTCATGTAGTTGCAATTGCAACTACATTCGCAAAGCTCCCACAAGGAGCCCACACGCTGAAACCCGTCCACCCTGGAGCCTGACATGACCCCGAACACTGCAGTACGCCTCGACGACGATCCACAGGAAACCCGCGAATGGCTGGAGTCCATCGAATCGGTGCTGACCACCGAAGGCCGCCCGCGTGCGCATTACCTGATCGACCAGTTGCTGGATTTCGATGTGGCGCGGCATGGCGACTTCTACGGGCGGGTGACCACGCCTTACGTCAACACCATCCCGGTGGACCGTCAGTTGCCCTACCCCGGCAACCTGGCCACCGAGCGCCGACTGAATGCGTTTATCCGCTGGAACGCGATGGCCATGGTGCTGCGCGCCGGCAAACATTCCGGCGTGGGTGGGCATATCGCGACCTACGCGTCGGCTGCCGTGCTGTATGACGTAGGCTTTGACCACTTCTTCCGTGGCCGAACCGACAGTTTCGATGGCGACCTGGTGTACATCCAGGGCCACTCGGCACCGGGCATTTACGGGCGGGCGTACCTCGAAGGCCGAATCAGCGAAGCACAACTGGACAACTTCCGCCGGGAGGCCGGTGGCGACGGTTTATCGTCCTATCCACACCCTCGCCTCATGCCGGACTTCTGGCAATTTCCTACGGTGTCCATGGGACTCGGACCGATTACCGCCGCCTACCAGGCGCGCTTCATGCGCTACCTGGAGTTCCGCGACCTCAAGCAACACCAGGGCCGCAAGGTGTGGGCGTTCCTCGGTGATGGCGAGATGGATCAACCGGAATCCCTGGCGGCCATCTCACTTGCAGGGCGCGAGAAACTCGACAACCTGATCTTCGTGGTCAACTGCAACCTGCAACGCCTGGATGGCCCGGTGCGCGGCAATGCCAAGGTGATCCAGGAATTCGAAAGCCTGTACCGCGCCGCCGGCTGGAACGTGATCAAGGTGATTTGGGGTGGCGGTTGGGATGCGCTGCTGGAAAAGGACAAAAGCGGCTTGCTGCGCCAGCGCATGATGGAATGTGTGGACGGCGACTATCAGAACTACAAATCGCAAAACGGCGCCTACGTGCGGGAACACTTCTTCGGCAAATACCCCGAGTTGCTGGCGCTGGTGGCGGACATGTCCGACGACGATATCTGGAAACTCTCACGGGGCGGCCATGACCCGGACAAGGTCTACAACGCCTATGCCGCTGCCGTCCGCCACAGCGGCCAGCCGACGGTGATCCTGGCGAAAACCGTCAAGGGCTTCGGCATGGGCGAGGCCGGCGAAGGCCAGAACATCAACCACCAGTTGAAAAAGATGGGTGCTGAAGCCGTCAAAGCCTTCCGCGATCGCTTCGGACTGGAAGTGGCCGACGATCAACTGGCCGAAATCCCGTATCTCAAACCGGCCGCCGACAGCGAAGAAGCACGGTACTTCGCGGCTCGCCGCCAGTCGCTGGGAGGTTACGTACCGGCTCGCCACAGCGCGGTCGAGTCGTTGAAGATCCCCGAACTGGAAGCCTTTGCCACCCAACTCAAGGACACTGGCGAGCGCGCGATTTCCACCACCATGGCCTTCGTGCGCATCCTCGGCACGCTGCTCAAGGACCCGAACCTGGGCAAGTTGATCGTGCCCATTGTGCCGGACGAGTCCCGCACTTTCGGCATGGAAAGCCTGTTCCGCCAGATCGGCATTCACTCTGCGGTCGGCCAGCTCTACACCCCACAGGATGCCGGCCAGCTGTCCTACTACAAGGAAAGCAAGGACGGACAGATCATGCAGGAAGGCCTGAATGAATCCGGCGCCATTTCCTCGTGGATCGCCGCGAGTACGTCCTACGCCAACCACGGGTTGATGACCGTGCCGTTCTATATCTTCTATTCGATGTTCGGTTTCCAGCGAGTCGGCGACCTGGCCTGGGCCGCAGGCGATGCGCGGGCGCGGGGCTTCCTGCTGGGGGCGACCGCCGGACGCACCACACTGATGGGCGAAGGCCTGCAGCATGACGATGGCCACAGCCATGTGCTGTCCTCGGTGATCCCGTGCTGCATTTCCTATGACCCGACCTTTGCCTTCGAACTGGCAGTGATCATTCGCGAAGGCATGCGCCGGATGTACGTCGAGCAAGAGGACATTTACTACTACATTACCCTGCTCAACGAAAACTACCCGCACCCGGCGATGCCCGACGGTGTCGAGGATGGGATTCTCAAGGGCATGTATCGGTTGAAGGCGGCTGAAGACACCGCGCAACCCCGGGTACAGCTGATGGGCAGCGGTTCGATCCTGCGGGAAGTCATCGCCGCTGCTGATCTGCTGCGGGATGACTTCGCCGTGGCCAGCGACGTGTGGAGCGTCACCAGCCTCACCGAGCTGCGCCGGGAAGGCCATGCCGTGGAGCGCTGGAACCTGCTGCACCCGGAAAGCCAACCGCGTGCCAGCTATGTCGAGCAATGCCTTGAGGACCAGGCCGGGCCCGTGGTGGTTGCCACCGACTACATGAAAATCTTTGCCGACCAGATCCGCCCGTTCGTGCCGGGCCGGCGCTTTGTAGCGCTGGGCACTGATGGCTTCGGGCAATCGGATACCCGCGAAACCTTGCGCGAGTTCTTTGAGGTGGACCGTTACTTCATTGCACTGGCGGCCTTGAAGGCGCTGGCGGATGACGGCCTGATCAGCCGCGCCAAGGTGGCGGAGGCGATCAGCCGCTACGGGATCAACGTCGACAAGGCCAACCCCGTAGCGGTGTAGTTACTGCGCAGGCGTCGGCAGGGGCGGAATCGCTTCGGTCGGCGCCGGCAGCGTCGGGGTGGTTGCCTCTGGCGCTGTTGCCGGGGTTTCCTTGGGAGCAATCGGCGCAGGTTCTGCCGGCGGTACAACCGGCTCCGATGCCGCAGGCACCACCGCCGGCGTCACCGGGGCTGCCGGTGTGGCTGGCGCTTCTTTGGGCACTTCTTTCGGGGTTTCCTTAGGCGCCTCAACCTTATCGGCCGCCGGAGCTGCCTTCGGTTCCGGAATGCCGAGGTCCGCCTTGGGCTTCTCTGGAATATGCGCAGCCTTTTTCACTTCCTGGGGCAGGAAAACATCC
Source organism: Pseudomonas sp. PAMC 26793 (assembly GCF_000313235.1). Lineage (NCBI taxonomy): Bacteria > Pseudomonadati > Pseudomonadota > Gammaproteobacteria > Pseudomonadales > Pseudomonadaceae > Pseudomonas > Pseudomonas sp. PAMC 26793. Next base: position 169,798 of record NZ_AMXG01000026.1, on the reverse strand, counting down.
ACCAGCGCGAAATAACGCTCATAGAACTTTGGCGCAGACACCGTCTCGCTGGCCACCTTGACCATCGAATCATCGGTGGAGCCAATCGGCATCGACACCGAACCCAACACCCCCACACCGAGGCTCGCGGAGTTATTGACCTTCTTCAGCGCGTAGCGGTCCTGCAAGGCGTTGGCGAACATGGTCGAGTGATGATTGCCACTGCCATCGTCGGCACATACCACGTTGAAGCTGATCTGCAGGTGAGTTTCGCCGGTCTGCTGGAAGCTCTTGTTACCCGCCACCAGCTTTGGATCGCTGCTGGTAATGATGTAACCCTGGCTCAACAGCGCACGCCGCGCCGCTTCACAGGCCGCAGTGTCACTGACCGGGTAATCACGGGAAAACGTACCGGAGTCGTCGAAATTCTCATGTTCATAAATAGCGGTCTTGGGTGACGAGCAGCCCGCAGCGCCCGCCAGCACCAGCGCCAACCCGAGGCTACGCAAGTGAAATGATGTCGACATCGAAAATCCTGAAGAAAACAGTCAGGGCGGTATTGTGCAACAGAACGTGGCCTTGGCGCGCGAATTCCTGTCGGTAAAACGTCACAGCCTTACGGGACGGTGTCTGCGGGAAAAAGGCGCTCGCCCATATGGTCGATAAACACGCGCAATTTGGCCGAGGCATGGCGACTTGATGGCCAGAGCATCCAGAAGCTGCCGCTGTGGTCCAGGTAATAGTCCAGTACCCGTTGCAACCGGCCCTGCTCCACCGATTCGCGGACCATGAAGTCCGGCAGGCAGGCGATCCCCAGGCCTGCATGGGCCACATGCATCAGAGATTCGATGGTGGTGGAGACCAGCGGCGCTCGCAGGACCGGCTCCGGCAGGCCCGGTTCCGGGCGCAGTGGCCAGGCTTCCAGCTTGCCGGTGGCGCAGAACTTGTGGCGCAGGCAGGCGTGGTCGTTCAAGTCCCGGGGCTGGCGCGGCGTGCCATGCAAGCGCAGGTATTCCGGGGAGGCCACCAGCACCAGGCGGTAATACCCGAGATGGCGTGCCATCAAGCGTGAATCCTCGGGTTTGCCGGTGCGGATCACCGCGTCGAAGCCTTCCTCGATCACGTCCACCATGCGGTCGGAGAAGTCCACGTCCAGCTCGATCTCGGGATAGGCCCGCATGAAATCCGTCAGCACTGGCATCAACAGGCCGCGCACTTGGGGCAGGCTCACACGCAGCTTGCCTTTGGGTGTGGCGGATGCCTGACTCAGTTCCTGTTCTGCGGCCTCGACTTCCGCCAGGATCCGTCGGGAGCGTTCGAGAAACAGCGCGCCCTCGCTGGTCAACGTGATGCTGCGGGTGCTGCGATGGAACAGCCGCACACCCAGGCGCTCTTCGATGCGCGCGATGCTTTTGCCAATCGCCGAGGACGACACCCCCAGCAGGCGCCCGGCCTCGGTAAAACTGCGGGTTTCCGCCACCTGCACAAACACTGAAATACTGCCGAGGCTGTCCATCCTCTCGCTCCTGAGCGATTGCGGACGTTGGCGTCCGATAAGTTCGGAACCTTAGCCTGTTTTTCTCCAGCGTGCAGCACCCTACTCTGGCTCCCTGCCCTTTCGTTTGCGACCCGGAGCCAATAAACATGAGTGACAGCGCCTTACCCTCCTCGCCCCTTGCGGCGAGCCCCGAACGCCTGCCCCTGGGCGGTCTGCTGGCATTGGCTACCGCCGGCTTCATCACCATCCTCACCGAAGCCATGCCAGCGGGCCTGCTCCCGCAAATGGGCGCTGGCCTTGGGGTGTCCGATGCCTTGGTCGGCCAGTTGGTGACCCTTTACGCCCTTGGTTCGCTGCTGGCCGCGATTCCCCTGACCATCGCCACCCGGGGCTGGCGCAGGCGGCCGTTGCTGATGATTGCCATCGGCGGGTTTGCCTTGGTCAACAGTGTGACGGCGTTTTCCAGCGATTACCTGCTGACCCTGGTGGCGAGGTTCTTCGCCGGGGTGTTCGCGGGATTGCTTTGGGCGCTGCTCGCCGGTTACGCCAGCCGAATGGTCGCACCGCACTTGCAAGGCCGGGCGATTGCCGTGGCCATGCTCGGCGCGCCATTGGCGCTGTCGCTCGGCGTGCCAGCCGGGACATTCCTGGGCACCACGGTAGGCTGGCGCCTGAGCTTTGCGATCATGACCGGCCTGACGGTTGTGCTGCTTGCCTGGGTGCGCTGGCAGGTTGCGGACTTTGCCGGGCAACGAGCGGAAAAACGCCTGGGACTGCGTCAGGTGCTGGCATTGCCGGGGATTCGTCCGGTGCTGTTTGTGACCTTCACCTACGTGCTGGCCCATAACATTCTCTACACCTATATCGCGCCGTTCCTGGAACCCGCCGGGATGGCAGCGGACATTGATCAGGTGCTGCTGGTATTTGGCCTGGCAGCACTGCTGGGCATCTGGATGGTCGGCGCGCTGATTGATCAACGGCTGCGGGCCTTATTGGTGATCAGTTGCGGGATGTTCGCACTCTCAGCATTGGCGCTGGCGTTCTGGATGACCTCGCCGGCCGTGATCTACACCACGGTGGCGTTATGGGGGCTGGCGTTTGGCGGCCTCCCGGCATTGCTGCAAACGGCGCTGGCCAAGTCAGCCGGGGATTCAGCCGATGCCGCGCAGTCGATGCTGGTGACGGTATGGAACCTGGGCATCGCCGGTGGTGGGCTGCTCGGCGGCATGTTGCTGCAAGGTTGGGGAGTGACATCGTTTCCAGGGGCAGTCGCCGCGTTGGTCGTGCTGGCCCTGATGGCAACGTTGCGTTTAGCCGATGTTTAAACGAAACGTGACGTAATGTTTCTTAACTCTTATGATCGCACCGGGTGCGCTGCTGCATACGGCACAGCGCAGGTTAAAGGATAAGCATTGGTCGGGCCGCCAATGGAGACTTGTCGTGCCTGATAAACACCCTGCTATTCCTCGCCCCCAGGTTTTGGTCGAAGGCGCCCTGTCTGCATTGGAGCGGTTTTCACGCATCGAGGCCGTCAGCGGCATCGTGTTGTTGCTGGCGGCGATTGTCGCGCTGATCTGGGCCAACAGCCCGGTCGCCGATTCCTACGAACACTTCTGGAACACCCCACTCACCATCGGGCTGGGAGACTTCACCGTCTCGCGCTCGTTGCACTTCCTGGTGAACGACGGGTTGATGACCATCTTCTTCCTGGTGGTGGGCGCCGAGATTCGCCAGGAGATCCGGGACGGCGCACTCGCCAACCTGAAACTGGCTACCCTGCCCTTGGGCGCTGCGCTGGGTGGCGTGCTAATGCCGGCGCTGATCTACACCCTGCTCAATCATGGCACCGAAGCGGCCAGCGGCTGGGCCGTGCCCACCGCCACCGACATCGCGTTTGCCGTAGGCGTGCTGGCGCTGTTGGGTAAATCGATTCCGGCCGGCGTGCGCATCTTGCTGCTGGCGCTGGCGATCATTGATGACATCGTCGCCATCCTGATCATCGCGATCTTCTACACCGCAAGCCTTGACTACATGGGCCTGGTGATCGCGGCCTGTGGGTTGGCGCTGGTGCTGATTTTCCAGCGGATGGGCATCGGCAAGGCCGTTGTGTACCTGTTGCCAGGGGCGATTGTCTGGTTTGGCCTGCTCAAGACCGGCGTCCATCCGACGCTCGCGGGCGTAATGCTTGGCCTGATAACGCCCGTCACTTCCAGACCCACTCGGGAACGCCCTCTGGACACCATCGGGCGCACATTTAACGAACTGATGGACCGGCTTTCGCATCCGGCTGAAAGTGCCCATCAGGTCGCCAAACCATTGAAGCAATTGAGACAGGCCCAACGGGAAATGTTACCGCCGGTGCAACGCATTCAGGCCGGTCTACACCCCTGGGTGGCCTTCGGCGTCATGCCTCTGTTTGCCCTGGCCAACGCGGGGGTGAGCCTGCAAGGGTTCAACCTGGACGACCCACTGCCCCACGGTGTGTTCATGGGGGTCATCCTGGCGTTGGTACTCGGCAAGCCGCTGGGGGTGATGCTGGCGAGTGTCGTGCTGGTCAAACTGAACATCTGCACGCTGCCGGAGGGCGTGACCTGGAACGGCGTCGCCCTGGTGGGCCTGCTGGCGGGGATTGGTTTCACCATGTCGATTTTCATCTCGTCGCTGGCCTTCTCCGATCCGACGCTGCTGTCGGCTGCCAAGCTGAGTGTGCTGAGCGCTTCGACCCTGGCGGCTGTGATTGGCCTGAGTTGGGGCAAGCTCAAGTTTGCGCGTTGAATCAAGACTGGTTGAGTCCGCTGATTAGAGGATAAAAAAAGACCCCGGTCTCTTCAGGCCGGGGTCTTTTTATTCAGGCAGTAACGCGATCAGAACTTCTTGATCTCAGCCTTGGTTTCCAGCTGCTTGCGATAGGCAGCGAAGTCTTGCTGACCGATACGCGAAGCGAGGAAGCGGCGGTACTGAGCTTTCTCGTCATCGGTCGGGGCAGCGGCTTCGTTGACCGCGTTCAAGCGCACGATCACCAGGCTACCGTCTGGCAGGGTCACACTGGTGAAGGTCGGCTTGTCCTTGGCCGCAGGCTTTGGCATGCGGAACAGGGCTTGCAGCACGGCAGGCTCGACGCCTTCCTGGCCACGGGTGGCCCCTTCGGTGACTTTCCAGGCCTGGCCATCCACCGGCTGGCTCAGCGGTGTCTTGCCATCACGCAGGTTGGCAATCAGCTCGTCCGCGTGAGTCTTCGCCGCAGCGCTTGCGCGCTCCTTGGTCAACTGGGCACGGATGGCAGTGGCAACGCTTTCCAGCGGCAGCTGGGTAGGCTTCAAGTGCTCTTTGGCACGCAGCACCACGATGGTTTCCGGATCCAGCTCGATGGCGGTGCTGTTGGCACCTTCATCCAGTACTTCAGGGCTGAATGCAGCGGTCACCACGGCACGGTTGGCAGCAATGCCTTCGCCACCCTCACGGCCAAACGGCGCGGAGGTGTGCACGGTCAACTTCAGGTCCGACGCCGGCTGGGCCAGGTCGGAAGCTTCGAATGCAGCGTCTTCCAGTTGCTTGGTCGCGTCGACGAAACGCTGTTCAACCTGCTGGGTCTTGAGCTCGCGGGTCAGCTTGTCTTTCAGGCTGGCGAACGATGGCACTTCTGGTGCTTCAACGCCCAACAACTTGATCAGGTGCCAGCCGAAGCTCGAACGCACCGGTGCCGAGACCTGGTCCTTGTTCAACGCGTACAGCGCTGTTTCAAAGGCAGGGTCGTAGACGCCTGGGCCGGCGAAACCGAGGTCACCGCCATTGCTCGCAGAACCTGGATCCTGGGAGAACTCCTTGGCCAGGGCTTCGAATTTCTCGCCTTTGGCCAGGCGTGCCTGGATCTCTTCGATCTTGGCCTTGGCCTGCTCGTCAGTGGTCTTGTCGTTGACTTCAATCAGGATGTGCGCCGCGCGACGCTGTTCAGCGAGGTTGGCGGTTTCTTTCTGATAGAGGGCTTGCAGCTCATCGTCCTTGACCGCGACCTGGTCGAAGAAGGAGGCCTTCTTCAGCTCCAGATAGTCGATGACCACCTGGTCCGGGGTCATGAACTCTTTGGCGTGCTGGTCGTAGTAAGCCTTGACCTCGTCGTCGGTGATCTTCACCGCCGCAGGGTTGGCCTTGACGCTGACGGTGGCGAAATCGCGGGTCTGTTTTTCCAGACGGGCGAAAGCGAGCACCTCGGCATCCGTCACAAAACCGCTGCCGGCAATACCAGCACGCACCTGGCCGATCAGCATTTCCTGGCTCAGCATCTGACGGAATTGCATACGGCTGTAGCCCAACTGACGGATCACCTGGTCGAAACGCTCAGCGTTGAACTGGCCATCCACCTGGAATTCCGGCGTCTGCAGGATCACTTGATCCAGCGCAGCTTCGGAGAAAGCGAATTTCGAATCGGCAGCGCCTTGCAGCAGCAGCTTGCGATCGATCAGGCTTTTAAGAGCGGCGTCGCGCAGCAGCTTTTCGTCCAGCAAAGAAGCATCGAAGTCCTTGCCCAGCTGTTGCATCAGCTGACGACGTTGCATGTCGACGGCCTGGCCCAGTTCGCTTTGGGTGATTTCTTCACCGTTGACCTTGGCCACGTCCTGCTTGTTGTTGGTCGAAGCCTGAAAGATGGCCTCGATACCGGTGAACGCCATCAATGCGACGATGATCCCGATAATAGTTTTGGCAATCCAGCCTTGTGAATTGTCCCTGATATTCTGCAGCATGCGTCCCCCAGAAACGGTTGAACTTCAAAATTAGGCAACCGTGGAGCGTGGGTAGAGTCCGGATAGAAGAAAGGCGCATCCGAGGATGCGCCTTCTCGTAACTGGCGGAGCGGACGGGGGTTTGAACCCACACCCCCGGCGTGGCGACCCGATGGATACGTGGGTCAGCTGCCGCTCCGCTGCCAGGTCAGACCTTCGTCAGACCCGGATGGGTAAGGCTTGAGCGAAGCTTAGTTAACGGCTTCTTTCAGGGCTTTACCGGCTTTGAAACCTGGTTTTTTTGCAGCGGCGATTTGCAGAGCCTTGCCAGTCTGTGGGTTACGGCCAGTGCGAGCTGGACGATCGGTCACAGAGAAAGTACCGAAACCAACCAGTACCACAGAGTCGCCGGCCTTGAGAGCGCCAGTGACGGATTCGATTACTGCGTCCAGCGCACGGCCAGCAGCGGCTTTCGGGATATCAGCAGATGCAGCGATAGCATCAATCAGTTCCGACTTGTTCACTCTAAGTCCCCTTTTATCTATTGAGTATGATTCTAAGTTTTTTGGTGAAAGCAAAAACCAGTGCTGAATGGCCTACAGACACTTAAGAGCCGCTTTATAACAAGGGCTCTAAAAAGCTGTCAAGGAAGCCCCCAGGCTTAAACGTATTAATGCGTGCTAATTCTTTCCTTAGAGTCAGACTCGCGTTTTTCATCCTTTGCAACTATCTCCGGAGCCACATCCGGCAAGGGCTCCGGCGCGTATTGCAGCGCAATTTGCAGGACCTCGTCAATCCATTTAACCGGTTTAATCTGCAGATCCTGCTTGATATTGTCAGGAATCTCCTTCAAGTCGCGAACATTCTCTTCAGGAATGATCACGGTCTTGATACCACCACGGTGTGCAGCCAGCAATTTCTCTTTGAGGCCACCAATGGCCAGTACCTGACCACGCAGGGTGATTTCCCCGGTCATGGCGACATCGGCGCGCACCGGAATGCCGGTCAGGGCTGATACCAGTGCCGTGCACATGCCTACGCCTGCGCTAGGGCCGTCTTTCGGGGTCGCCCCTTCCGGCATGTGGATGTGGGTGTCGTGCTTCTCGTGGAAGTCCAGGGGAATCCCCAGGCTCTTGGCGCGGCTGCGCACCACGGTCTGCGCGGCAGTGATGGATTCGACCATCACGTCACCCAGGGAACCGGTCTTGATCAGTTGCCCTTTGCCCGGGATAACGGCGGCCTCGATGGTCAGCAATTCGCCGCCCACTTGAGTCCACGCCAGGCCAGTGACCTGACCCACCTGGTCCTGCTGCTCAGCCAGGCCGTAGCGGAATTTACGCACGCCCAGGAAGTGTTCCAGCAGCTCAGCGGTGACCTTCACCGAGAAGCGTTTTTCCAGGGCATGTTCCTTCACCGCCTTGCGGCAGATCTTCGCCAGTTGACGCTCAAGGCCCCGTACACCGGCCTCGCGGGTGTAGAAGCGAATGATGTCGCGGATCGCGTCGGCATCAAATTCGATCTCGCCTTTTTTCAGGCCGTTGGCCGCAATCTGCTTGGGCGAGAGGTATTTGACTGCGATGTTGATCTTCTCGTCTTCGGTGTAACCCGGCAGACGAATCACCTCCATCCGGTCCAGCAAGGCTGGCGGAATATTCATCGAGTTGGAGGTGCACAGGAACATTACGTCGGACAGGTCGTAGTCGACTTCCAGGTAATGGTCGTTGAAATTGTGGTTCTGCTCAGGGTCGAGCACTTCCAGCAAAGCCGATGCCGGATCGCCACGCATGTCGCTGCCCATTTTGTCGATTTCATCGAGCAGGAACAGCGGGTTGCGCACACCCACCTTTGTCATCTTTTGAATCAATCTTCCTGGCATCGAACCGATATAAGTCCGGCGATGACCACGGATTTCCGCTTCATCACGCACGCCACCCAAGGCCATGCGTACGAATTTACGGTTTGTTGCGTGAGCAATCGACTCGGCCAGCGAGGTTTTACCCACGCCAGGAGGACCGACCAGGCACAACACCGGGCCGCGAATCTTCTTCACGCGCTTTTGCACGGCGAGGTATTCGAGGATGCGTTCTTTGACTTCTTCGAGACCGTAGTGATCGGCGTCCAGAATATCTTCGGCGCGAGCCAGGTCCAGGCGCACCTTGGTCTGGGCCTTCCACGGCACCTGCACCAGCCAGTCGATGTAAGAGCGAACCACGGTGGCTTCGGCCGACATCGGCGACATCTGCTTGAGCTTGTTCAGCTCGGCGGTGGCCTTGGTCAAGGCGTCTTTTGGCAGGCCGGCGGCATCGATGCGCTTTTTCAGCTCTTCGATTTCGTTATGGCCTTCCTCGCTGTCGCCGAGCTCTTTCTGAATGGCCTTCATCTGCTCATTCAGGTAGTACTCGCGCTGGCTGCGCTCCATTTGCTTTTTGACACGCCCGCGAATGCGCTTCTCAACCTGCAGCAGGTCAATTTCGGCATCCAGCAGCGCCAGGACGTGCTCGACCCGGGCCGACAAATCGATGATTTCGAGAATGTCCTGCTTCTGCTCAATTTTCAGCGCCATGTGCGCGGCCATGGTGTCGACCAGGCGGCTTGGCTCATCAATGCTGTTGAGGGAAGAGAGGACTTCTGCGGGGACTTTCTTGCCCAACTGCACGTATTGCTCGAACTGGGACAGCAGGCTGCGCACGAACACTTCAGATTCGCGCTCAGGGGCGTCGACTTCGTCGATCAGCGCCACTTCGGCGCGCAGGTGGCCGTCCACTTCCATGAAGCGCTCGACCGCACCGCGCTGCTCACCTTCCACCAGCACCTTGACGGTACCATCAGGCAGCTTGAGCAGTTGCAGGACAGTTGCAACAGTGCCGACGCGATACAGGGCGTCTTCGCCCGGATCATCGTCAGCAGGATTTCTCTGGGCCAGCAGCAGGATCTGCTTGTCGCCCGTCATCGCGGCCTCGAGGGCTTCGATAGACTTCTCGCGCCCCACGAACAGCGGGATAACCATGTGCGGATAGACGACGACATCACGCAACGGCAGGAGAGGCAATTCGATGGTTGTCTTCATGATTTCGCCTCTATGACAGATGAAAGTAAGCTTGAAACCAAGATGGGGGCTGCCTGCAAAAAAAACAAGCGTAATGGCATCAGTTAAACGCAGTAAAAACAAAGGGGCCCGTCAAGGCCCCTTCATTTTGTACAGCTCGGCGGCGCAACGCTTACGCGTCTGGCGCAGCCTTGGCAGCCGGCTCACTGTTTTCGTAGATATACAGTGGCTTGGACTTGCCTTCTATAACGCTTTCGTCGATCACCACTTTACTCACCTCGGACTGCGAGGGGATTTCGTACATGGTGTCGAGCAGTACGCCTTCGAGGATCGAGCGCAAACCACGGGCGCCGGTCTTGCGCTCCAGTGCCCGCTTGGCCACCGATTTGAGCGCGTCAGCACGGAACTCGAGGTCCACACCTTCCATCTCGAACAGCTTGGCGTATTGCTTGGTCAGGGCGTTTTTCGGCTCGGTGAGGATCTGCATCAACGCAGCCTCATCCAACTCGTCCAACGTCGCCAGCACTGGCAGACGGCCAACGAATTCCGGGATCAGACCGAACTTGACCAAATCGTCAGGCTCGACTTCACGCAGGGATTCACCGACTTTCTTGCCTTCTTCCTTGCTGCGTACTTCTGCACTGAAGCCAATGCCACCGCGGGTGGAACGGTTTTGAATAACCTTTTCCAGACCGGAGAACGCACCGCCACAGATGAACAGGATGTTGCGCGTATCAACCTGAAGGAATTCCTGCTGTGGATGCTTGCGGCCGCCCTGTGGCGGTACGGAAGCAACAGTACCTTCGATCAGCTTCAACAGCGCTTGCTGCACACCTTCACCGGAAACGTCCCGAGTGATCGACGGGTTGTCGGACTTACGCGAAATCTTGTCGATTTCATCGATGTAGACAATGCCCATCTGGGCCTTTTCCACGTCGTAGTCGCATTTCTGCAGCAACTTCTGAATGATGTTCTCGACGTCTTCACCCACGTAACCGGCCTCGGTAAGAGTGGTTGCGTCGGCGATGGTGAAGGGAACGTTCAGCAGGCGAGCCAGGGTTTCTGCAAGCAGGGTTTTACCCGAGCCTGTAGGACCGATTAGCAAGATGTTGCTTTTGCCGAGCTCGACATCGTCACTTTTCTTGTCACGCTGGTTCAGACGCTTGTAGTGGTTGTACACCGCTACGGCCAGAACCTTCTTTGCACGCTCTTGACCAATCACATACTGATCAAGGATGCCGCTGATTTCTTTAGGCGAAGGCAATTTATGCGCGCTGCTTTCGGCCTGGGCTTCCTGCACCTCCTCACGGATGATGTCATTGCACAGGTCGACGCACTCGTCGCAGATAAAGACCGAGGGGCCGGCAATCAACTTGCGTACTTCATGCTGGCTTTTGCCACAGAAGGAGCAATAGAGCAGCTTGCCGTTGTCCTCGCCGTTGCGGGTGTCAGTCATTCGTTCGATCCAAATCCGATAGGCTTGCAACACAAGATGAAGGCTATTGAGGGCTTTTTCAAGTCCACTGGTGGTCGGACCTGCCGACCAGCCCTATTTTGAGGTGCTTATATTAAGCGGGGCGCTTTTCGATCACTGCATCGATCAACCCGTATTCACGCGCGGCTTCGGCGCTCATGAAATTGTCACGGTTGGTGTCGCGCTCGATCTCTTCCAGGGTATGCCCGCTATGTTTGGCCATCAGCGTGTTGAGACGCTCACGAATAAAGAGGATTTCCTTGGCATGGATTTCGATGTCCGATGCCTGGCCCTGGAAACCGCCCAGTGGCTGGTGAATCATCACGCGCGAGTTCGGCAGGCAGTAACGCTTGCCCTCAGCACCAGCGGTCAGCAGGAAAGCACCCATGCTGCACGCCTGACCGATACAGGTGGTCGATACGTTCGGCTTGATGAACTGCATGGTGTCGTAGATCGACATGCCAGCTGTTACCGAACCGCCCGGGGAGTTGATGTAGAGATGGATGTCCTTGTCCGGGTTTTCCGCTTCAAGGAACAGCAGCTGCGCACAGATCAGGTTGGCCATGTAGTCCTCTACCGGACCAACCAGAAAGATCACTCGCTCCTTGAGCAGGCGCGAGTAGATGTCATAGGCGCGTTCGCCACGAGCAGATTGCTCGACAACCATCGGGACCAGGCCGCCAGCGGCCTGGATATCAGAGTTCTGCTGAATATACGAATTACGGAACATGCTCTGCAGTTACTCCCAAATAGTCATGTCTTGAATACGCATAAGCCAGCGCGAGGCTGGCTTATGGGTGTATTTTCAAACGAGTTGAGCGATCAGTCGGCTTGTGCTGCTTCAGCCGGCTTGACTGCTTCTTCGTAAGAGACCGCTTTATCGGTCACCTTAGCCTTCTGCAGAACAGTATCCACAACTTGCTCTTCCAGCACAACCGAACGCACTTCGTTCAGTTGCTGGTCGTTCTTGTAGTACCAAGACACAACAGCCTCAGGCTCCTGGTAGGCCGAAGCCATTTCCTGGATCATTTCGCGAACGCGGGCTTCGTCTGGCTTGAGGTCGAATTGCTTGACCACTTCAGCCACGATCAGACCCAGTACAACGCGGCGCTTGGCTTGTTCTTCGAACAGCTCGGCAGGCAGTTGGTCAGGCTTGATGTTGCCACCGAACTGCTGAACAGCCTGCACACGCAGACGATCAACTTCGTTGGACAGCAGGGCCTTCGGCACTTCGATCGGGTTGGCGGCCAGCAGACCATCCATCACCTGGTTCTTGACCTTGGATTTGATGGCCTGACGCAGCTCACGCTCCATGTTCTTGCGAACTTCGGTGCGGAAACCTTCGATGCCGGTTTCCTTGATACCGAACTGGTTGAAGAATTCTTCGTTCAGTTCTGGCAGCTTAGGCTCGGAAACGGTGTTGACGGTCACGGTGAACTCGGCGGCTTTGCCAGCCAAGTCCAGGTTCTGATAGTCAGCCGGGAAAGTCAGGTTCAGAACGCGCTCTTCGCCGGCTTTGGCGCCAACCAGGCCGTCTTCGAAACCAGGGATCATGCGGTTGGAACCCAGTACCAACTGGGTGCCCTTGGCGGAGCCGCCAGCGAATGCTTCGCCGTCAACCTTGCCAACGAAATCGATGTTCAGCTGGTCTTCGTTCTGGGCAGCACGATCGGCCAATTCAAAACGGGTGTTCTGCTTGCGCAGGATTTCCAGCATGTTGTCCAGATCGGAGTCAGCAACATCAGCGCTCAGGCGCTCGATGGCGATCGAATCGAAACCGGCAACTTCGAACTCAGGGAACACTTCGAAGATTGCAACGTATTCCAGATCCTTGCCGGCTTCCAGGGACTTAGGCTCGATGGAAGGCGAGCCAGCCGGGTTCAGCTTTTGCTCGACTACGGCTTCGTAGAAGGAAGCCTGGATCACGTCACCTACAGCTTCCTGACGGGCATCAGCACCGAAGCGGCGCTTGATTTCGCTCATTGGCACTTTGCCTGGACGGAAACCAGCGATCTTGGCCTTTTGGGCAGTCTGCTGCAGACGCTTGTTGACCTGGGTCTCGATGCGCTCAGCCGGCACGGTGATGCTCATGCGGCGCTCAAGAGCAGAAGTATTTTCAACAGAAACTTGCATGGATATTCCTCGTTGCACAGACGTTAGCTGGCCGTTTCCGACCCCAGAATCAAGGGCATGCATTCTAGTGGGTCAAACTCAAGAAGTCACCCTACTGAAAACGGGTAAAAAAACAGCAGGCAATTTATAGGTACGAATGCACGAGTGCAGCTCGCCCCGGTAGCAAATACATCCCATCACGCCAGGGCTCTGCGCCAACCCTTCTATATATAGAAGCAGCTGCCAATCATCTCCCTGACAACCGGCCCTGCGGACAAGGCCAGCGAGCAGTGCGGCATCATCGCGAAACATAAATACGACGAAACGCCCTACCCCTGCAGCCCAGCACCTGCGACTGCGTTGAAACTCAAACCGCTGAAACAAAAAAGGCGCCAGACTATTAATCTGGCGCCTTTCGAAATATGGGGTGGACGAAGGGGATCGAACCCTCGACAACGGGAGTCACAATCCCGTGCTCTACCAACTGAGCTACGCCCACCATATTGCGTGACCAAAAAGCCCGTCAAAATGGCTATTTGTTGAACCTCGCGACGACCATCCGGCCTTCACAAAGCTTTATTTGGTGCGGATGAAGAGACTCGAACTCTTACGCCTCGCGGCGCTGGAACCTAAATCCAGTGTGTCTACCAATTCCACCACATCCGCATGAAGCTCTTAAAGCAAAGGCGCCAGACTGTTAATCTGGCGCCCTTTAAATATGGGGTGGACGAAGGGGATCGAACCCTCGACAACGGGAGTCACAATCCCGTGCTCTACCAACTGAGCTACGCCCACCATATTGCGCTACTTGTGCCAAAGCTGCCTAATGGCGCACCCGGCAGGACTCGAACCTGCGACCATCCGCTTAGAAGGCGGATGCTCTATCCAGCTGAGCTACGGGCGCCTTATTAATCTGTACTCTTGGAGGATTACAAACTAACCAGTGCTAGGCTGTGCCCGACAAGTGCGACGAATAGTATAGATGCACCCGAAACCCGTCAAATCCTTTTTATAAAAAATTCATTTTATTTAAGGGGTTAGGGGAATTTGCAGACCAAGCGCCTTTGCCCTCGCGCCACGGCATGCGAGAATGCGCGCACTTTTCTTCCCCCTCTCGATGGTTAATCACGCGTAATGACTGCACAACTTATCGACGGCAAATCAATCGCCGCCAGCCTGCGCCAGCAGATCGCCAAACGAGTCGCCGAGCGCAGCCAACAAGGCCTGCGCACGCCGGGCCTCGCGGTGATCCTGGTCGGCAGCGATCCTGCCTCTCAGGTTTATGTCTCGCACAAGCGTAAAGACTGTGAAGAGGTCGGCTTTATTTCAAAAGCCTACGACTTGGATTCCGACACCACCCAGCAGGCCCTCACCGACCTGATCGACAGCCTCAATGACGATCCGGCCATCGACGGCATCCTGCTGCAACTGCCATTGCCCGAGCACCTCGACGCGTCGAAACTGCTCGAACGCATCCGCCCGGACAAAGACGTCGACGGCTTCCACCCTTATAACGTCGGCCGCCTGGCCCAGCGTATCCCGCTGCTGCGCCCGTGCACCCCGAAGGGCATCATGACCCTGCTGGAAAGCACTGGCGTCGATCTGTATGGCCTGGACGCCGTCGTCGTCGGCGCCTCGAACATCGTCGGTCGCCCGATGGCCATGGAACTGCTGCTGGCCGGCTGCACCGTGACCGTCACCCACCGCTTCACCAAGGACCTGGCGGGCCACGTTGGCCGTGCCGACCTGGTGGTGGTCGCCGCCGGCAAGCCGGGCCTGGTCAAGGGTGAGTGGATCAAGGAAGGCGCCATCGTCATCGACGTAGGCATCAACCGCCAGGACGACGGCAAGCTGGTGGGCGACGTGGTGTACGAAACCGCCCTGCCCCGCGCTGGCTGGATAACCCCGGTCCCGGGTGGCGTTGGCCCGATGACCCGTGCCTGCCTGCTGGAAAATACCCTGTATGCAGCCGAAACTCTGCACGACTAATAACCAGCCGCTCTGAAAAAGCCCTGCCTTATCGCAGGGCTTTTTATTGGCCGGATAAAAAGTACTTTTTTCTTTGTTTTTAAGGGCTTTCATCTGTTTTCAGAAGAACATTCGACAGTTTCTGATCCATACTCCTAAAATGTAACGGCATTTATCAGAAAGTCCGTGCAGAACGGTATATCCCTACTTTTTTAGCGAGTTCATCCGCGTGAAAATTCATCTTTCCATCATCAGCCTATTTTTTGCATTTACAGGCACCTTCGCGAACGCCAGCGAAACCACCATGGCCCCCCGCGACATGTCCACCCTGCACATCGCTTCCGGCAGTGCGATGGTGGTAGACCTGCAGACCAACAAAGTCATCTATGCCAGCAACCCGGATGTCATCGTGCCGATCGCCTCAGTGAGCAAACTGATGACCGGTCTGATCGTGCTGGAAGCCAAGCAAAACATGGACGAGTACATCGACATCAACATCAAGGACACGCCAGAGATGAAAGGCGTGTTCTCCCGGGTCAAGATCGGCAGCGAGATGCCGCGCAAAGAGATGTTGCTGATTGCCCTGATGTCCTCGGAAAACCGCGCCGCCGCCAGCCTGGCCCACCACTACCCGGGCGGCTACCCGGCCTTTATCGCGGCGATGAACGCCAAGGCCAAGGCGCTGGGCATGACCAGCACCCACTATGTAGAGCCCACCGGCTTGTCGATCCACAACGTGTCCACCGCCCGTGACTTGAGCAAACTGCTGGCCGCTGCACGCAAGTACCCGATGCTCAGCCAGTTGAGTACCACCAAGGAAAAGACCGTCTCGTTCCGCAAACCCAACTACACCCTGGGTTTCTCCAACACTGACCACCTGATCAACCGCGCCAACTGGGACATCAAGCTGACCAAGACCGGCTTCACCAACCAGGCCGGCCACTGCCTGGTGCTGGTGACCAGCATGGGCAATCGCCCGGTGTCGCTGGTGATCCTCGACGCCTTTGGCAAATTCACCCACTTTGCTGATGCTGGACGCATCCGCAGCTGGGTCGAAACCGGGAAGAGCGGCTCGGTGCCAGACGTCGCCTTGCGCTACAAGGCTGACAAAAACCTGAAGAACCGCCCACGGGCGAATGTTCAGGTCACCGAATCCCGCTGATTCGTAAACAGACACATAAAAAACGGCGCCCTTGAGCGCCGTTTTTTTATTTGGCCTGACTGGCCAATGTCTTGACTGCCTGGGCCGCCGCCTGTTCCTGGCCCGCCTGGGCCGTGGCGCTGGCAGCCTGCTGCCAACGCTGGGCGTCGACCTTGACAGGCAACTGGGTGGGCCGCTGAACCAGCACCGCCCACTTGCCCGCGTCTTTCCACGCTGACTCAAACGTACTGAAATCCATCGGCATGCGCCGCGCCAACCCCGAACGCAGCAGCACCATGCTCTTCTGCTTGTTGTACCCCACCACCACGACATACCGCGGCCCGGCCCAGAAGGTCGAGCCCTGGGTGATGCGCGCCATCACCGGGTACCCGGCCGCGACCTGTGCCAGCAGCGCCGGCAGCTGATCTTCCAGCGGGTACACCAACATCCCGTATTCACGGGCCAGCACCTGCATGTTGCGCTCAAGGTCCGCTTCAGCACCCGGCAAATGCAGTGGTTTATCCAATAGCCCCGGTGTAATCACAATGCCTTGTTGGGACAGCATGCTGGCCAGAGCGGCCGGGCCACCGAGGTAAGTCTCGCCGCGAAACGCCGGCACGCCCTTGAGCTCGACACTCTCCGGCAGGCCCGGGATGCTCGTGGGTTTTGGATGCGAGGTGCAGGCCGCCAGCCCCATGAAACAGGCTGCGACCCACCAGGAGGTTTTAATGTTCGAGGGAAACCGCAACTTCTTCACTCACTTGATCAACTGCCGACGTGGGCCCTGATCATAGGACGCTCCGGGGCGCGGGTATAGCCTTGTGCCGCAGTAAAAGGCCCGCCATAGAGCAAACAAGTTGGACGCACACGACCATTGGTCAATAGCAGGCAACCTGCGCATAGCTAGACTGTCCATTGAGAAGACAGTGTGTGCCCGGTACCGGGCGAAAGGAGGCACTTATGAGCCTGACAACAACGATTCTGCTTTTGATCTGTGGCTGGTTGGCCGTCGCCGCCGCCATGCTTTGGGGCGTGATGCGCGTGACCCGCCGGCACCATCACCCACAGGTAAAACCCGCAGCACCCGGCAAGCTGCACAAACCCGCCGGGCACCACGCCTGACGCCTTAGCCAGGCATGCAACTGAAGTCATCGGTCTGCGCCAATTCCTTGCCGTGGCTATCCTTCAACTCGGCACGCACCGTCGTACCCAGGCTGGATTCCACCAGGGTGTAATGCTCGCCGGCCTTGAAGTTGCCGTAGGTCACATGCCCGCGACAATCCTGCTGGTTATCATCCCCCGCCTCTTCTTCAAACAAGGTGACATCCAGGCGATGCGCGCCGGGTTTCACTTCGAAGTAGCGGCCATCATTAATGTTTTTACCGTCTACCCGCTCGGCCATCAGGTCGTTGGGTGCCTCCTCTTGCAGGCCGATCCAGGCTTCGCTCGGGTCCGCCTTAGGCATCGGGCCGGCACACGCCGACAACAGCAGGACCGCACTCAAGGCCGGGATCAACAACAAGGGTTTAAGAGACATGGCAGAACTCCAAATGGATAAAGAGTGAACAGGCGAAACAGCTCCCGTTCGATCGGTATCCAGCTTGGTACCGTCACCATTGTTGAACAAATGAATACATATGAAAGGATCTTCAGCCGTTAACTAAATCTTCCTTCACCTGGCTGAAAGGTGCGTGTTAGGTGGGTCGGGCAAGACTGCCGGGGTTTGCAATCCCACTCCTTTGGAGGTTACGGCATGCTCGGGCTGGTAAAGACCGCACTGCTCAAGCCCTACACGTTTATCGTGCTGGCAATATTCATCTGCATCATTGGGCCCATGGCGGCCTTGCGTACCCCCACTGACGTATTTCCCGATATTGGCATCCCCGTCGTCGCGGTGGTGTGGCAGTACAACGGCCTGTCTCCGGACGCCATGGCCGGTCGCGTGATCTACACCTACGAACGCTCCCTGAGTACCACCGTCAACGACATCGAACACATTGAATCGCAGTCGTTACCCGGCATGGGCATCGTGAAGATTTTCTTCCAGCCCGGCGTGGATATCCGCACCGCCAACGCCCAGGTAACCGCGGTGTCACAAACCGTGCTCAAGCAGATGCCACCGGGCATCACCCCACCACTGATCCTCAACTACAGCGCCTCCACGGTGCCGATCCTGCAGATGGCGTTCTCCAGCCCCAGCCTGTCGGAAGCGAAAATCCGCGACCTGGTGCAGAACAATATCCGCCTGCCCCTGAGTGCCCTGCCCGGCCTGGCCATGCCCACGCCAATGGGCGGCAAGCAACGCCAGATCACCCTCGACCTCGACCCACAGGCGCTGGCCGCCAAAGGCCTCTCGGCACAGGACGTGGGCAACGCCCTGGCCCTGCAAAACCAGATCATCCCGGTGGGTACCGCCAAACTCGGCCCCAACGAATACACGATCCTGCTCAACAACAGCCCCAAGGCGATTGATGAGCTCAACGACCTGCCGATCAAGACCGTCGACGGCGCGATCATCACCATCGGCCAGGTGGCCCACGTGCGTGACGGCTCGCCGCCGCAGACCAACATCGTGCGCGTCGACGGCCACCGTGCGGTGCTGATGCCGGCCCTGAAAAACGGCAGCATCTCCACCCTGTCGATCATCGACGGCATCCGCCAGATGCTGCCGCGCATCAATGAAACGTTGCCGCCTTCACTGAAGACCTCACTGCTGGGCGACGCCTCGGTGTTCGTCAAACAGTCAGTAGGCAGCGTCGCCCAGGAAGGCATCATCGCGGCCTTGCTGACCAGTGCGATGATCCTGCTGTTCCTCGGCAGCTGGCGCTCGACCCTCATCATCGCCGCGTCGATTCCCTTGGCGGTGCTCTCGGCCATCGCACTGCTGGCCGCCACCGGGCAAACCCTCAACGTCATGACCCTCGGCGGGCTGGCGTTGGCGGTGGGGATCCTGGTGGATGACGCCACGGTGACCATCGAGAACATCAACTGGCACCTGGAGCAAGGCAAGGCGGTGAAGGACGCGATCCTCGACGGCGCCAAGCAAATCGTCGGCCCGGCGTTCGTGTCCCTGCTGTGTATCTGCATCGTGTTCGTGCCGATGTTCATGCTCCAAGGCATCGCCGGTTATCTGTTCCGTCCGATGGCGTTGGCGGTGATTTTCGCCATGGCCAGCTCGTTCATTCTGTCGCGAACGTTGGTGCCGACCCTGGCGATGTTCCTGCTCAAGCCTCACGTGCCGGAGCAAGGCCAGGGCCATCACCCGGAAGACGAATTCATCAACCATCACGAGGGCGACCAGCACAAACCCCAGCGCAACGCCGTGCTGCAATCGGTGCTGAATTTCCAGCAGGGTTTCGAGCGTCACTTCTCCAACGTGCGGGACGTTTACCACAGCCTGCTGACCCTTGCCCTGGGTGCACGCAAGCGATTCATCGTGGGTTTTCTGGCGTGCATCCTCGCCTCGTTCCTGCTGCTGCCAAGCCTGGGCCAGGACTTCTTCCCGGCCACCGACGCCGGGGCCATGGCCCTGCACGTGCGCTTGCCGTTGGGCACGCGGATCGAAGAAAGCGCCGCCGCGTTTGACCGGATCGAAGCGCGGATTCGCGAGATCGTTCCGGCCGATGAACTCGACACCATCGTCGACAACATTGGCATCCCGCTGAGTGGCATCGACATGGCCTACAGCAGCAGCGGCACCATCGGCCCGCAAGACGGTGACATCCAGGTCACCCTGAAAAAAGACCACGCGCCGACCGCCGACTACGTGAAAAAACTGCGTGAAGCCCTGCCCGAAAGTTTCCCCGGCAGCCAGTTCGCCTTCCTGCCGGCGGACATCAGCAGCCAGATCCTCAACTTCGGTTCACCGGCCCCGCTGGATGTGAAAATCTCCGGGCGCAGCGATGAAGAAAACCGCGCCTACGCCGTGGAACTGGAGCGTCGCCTGAAACACGTACCGGGCATTGCCGACCTGCGTATCCAGCAGTCCACCGGCTACCCGTCTCTGCAAGTCAACGTGGATCGGATGCGCGCCAACGGCCTGGGCATCACCGAGCGTGACGTGACCAACAGCATGGTTGCGTCCCTGGCCGGCAGTTCGCAAACCGCACCGACGTTCTGGCTGAACCCGGCCAACGGCGTGTCGTATTCAATCGTGGCGGCAACCCCGCAGTACCGCCTCGACAGCCTGCCCTCCCTGGAAGCGCTGCCGGTGACCGGTGCCGATGGCCAGTCGCAAATCCTCGGCGGCGTAGCGACCATCTCTCGCGTGCAAAGCCCGGCGGTGGTGACCCACTACAACATCGAACCGACCCTGGACCTGTACGCCAACGTGCAAGGCCGCGACCTCGGCGGCGTCGCCAGCGATGTGCAAAAGGTGCTGAATGACATGGCCCCGATGCGTCCCAAAGGCGCGACCATCAGCCTGCACGGGCAGATCGATGCGCTGCATGAAGCGTTCAACGGCTTGAGCTTCGGCCTGCTCGGCGCGGTGGTGCTGATCTACCTGCTGATCGTGGTCAACTTCCAGTCCTGGACCGACCCGTTCGTGATCATCACCGCGCTGCCGGCGGCCCTGGCGGGCATCGTGTGGATGCTGTTCCTCAGCGGCACCTCGTTGTCGGTGCCTGCACTCACGGGGGCCATCCTCTGTATGGGCGTGGCCACCGCCAACTCGATCCTGGTGGTGAGCTTCTGCCGAGAACGCCTGGCGGAACATGGCGACGCCCTCAAGGCCGCACTGGAAGCCGGCTACACCCGTTTCCGCCCGGTCTGCATGACCGCCCTGGCGATGATCATCGGCATGTTGCCGCTGGCCTTGTCCGAAGAACAAAACGCGCCGCTGGGGCGTGCCGTGATCGGCGGCCTGATCCTCGCCACCACTGCCACTTTGCTGTTTGTACCCGTGGTCTTCAGTTTGGTCCACGGTCGTCACCCTACTCGCGCTGCTGCTGGAGAAACCCCACATGTCGTCTGATCACAAACCCTCGCGCAAGCGTCTGATGCTCATGGGTATCGGCGGCCTGACACTGGCTGCCCTGTTGGTCGCCAACGGCCTGCACGCCCGTACGATGCATGAAAAATCCGTCACCGCCTGGACCGAAACCGCCGCCGTGCCGCAGGTGCTGGTGTTCCA
Source organism: Pseudomonas sp. PAMC 26793 (assembly GCF_000313235.1). NCBI lineage: Bacteria > Pseudomonadati > Pseudomonadota > Gammaproteobacteria > Pseudomonadales > Pseudomonadaceae > Pseudomonas > Pseudomonas sp. PAMC 26793. Next base: position 148,728 of record NZ_AMXG01000026.1, on the reverse strand, counting down.
GCCGAAGCAGAACGCGGCCGGCGACACCCTGCGCCTGCCCGCGCACCTGGAAGCCTGGAGCAAGGCACCGATTCATGCGCGGGTCAGCGGCTACCTGAAAGACTGGAAAGTCGACATCGGCAGCCAGGTCAAGGCCGGGCAAATCCTGGCCGAGATCGACAGCCCCGACCTCGACCAGCAGGTAGCACAAACCCACGCGCGCATGGTGCAGGAACAGGCCAACGCACGGCTGGCGGAAACCACCGCCACCCGCTGGAAAAACCTGCTGGACAGCCATTCGGTATCGCGCCAGGAGGCCGATGAAAAAACCTCCAACGCACTGGCTGCCAAGGCTAACGCCCAGGCCGCCGAGGCAGACTATGCGCGGCTCTCGGCGCTGGAAGACTACAAGACCATTCGCGCGCCATTCGCCGGTGTGATCACCGCGCGCAACACCGACATCGGCCAGTTGATCAAGGCCGACAGCGACAGCGATCCCGAGCTGTTCGACATCGCCGACACCCACCAACTGCGCCTCTACGTGCCGGTGCCGCAGAACTATGCGGCGGTGATTCATCCCGGGTTGACCGCCCAACTGACGGTACCCGAGCATCCTGGCGAACACTTCAGCGCGAAGCTGATGGGCGACTCCACCGCCATCGACCGCCGCTCCGGCACGCTGCTCGCGCAGTTCGTGGCCGACAATCCGGACGGCAAGCTGCTGCCCGGCGACTATGCCGAGGCCACCCTGGCGATTCCGGCGGACACCCATGGCGTGAGCATCCCGGCCAGCGCCCTGATCTTCCGCGCCCAAGGCACCCAGGTCGCGGTTCTAGACGCCAAGAACCATGTGCACCTGCAAGACATCCACATCGGCCTCGACCTCGGCGAACGCCTGGTGATCGATCAAGGCCTGAAACCCGCCGATCGCGTAGTCGACAACCCACCCGACGCCCTGCGCGAAGGCGACGCCGTGCAACTGGCCGATGCCGGAGGTGTCCATGCGCCCAAGGCTTAAACCCCTCGCGGCCTTGGTGTTGCTGGCGCTGCACGGTTGCTCGCTGGCGCCCACCTACAAGGCACCGACCCTTGACCTGCCGGCCAAATACCGCGAACAGACCAGCGATGGCCCGTGGCACAGCGCACAACCCTCCGACCAACTGGCGCCGAAGTGGTGGCAGCTGTATCAGGACCAGCGCCTGAACGACCTGCAGGAACAACTGCTCAAGGCCAACCCGGACCTGGCAGCGGCGCTGGCGCATTTCGATGCGTCCCAGGCGTATGCCAGCCAACTGCATGCCGGGTTGTTCCCACAAATCACCGCCAGCGCACAGCCGTTGCGCCAGCGGCAATCGGACAGTCGGCCACTGCGGGGCGATACCCAACCTTCGGTGTACAACAGCAACACGGCGGGGTTTGCGCTGAGCTTTGATCTGGATCTGTGGGGCAAAATCCGCAACCAGGTGGCGGCTGGCGATGCGCAGGCCCAAGCCTCCGGGGATGATTTGGCGGTGGCACGCCTGAGCCTGCAGCATCAGTTGGCGACGCTGTACGTGCAGCTCAACGGGCTGGATGCCCAGAGCCGGATTCTCAGCAGTTCGCTGGATGATTTTAGCCAGGCACTGAAACTGACCCGCAGCCGGTATGAAGGCCAGATCGCTTCGGAGCTGGACCTGACCCGGGCGCAGAATCAGCTGGCTGAAGCCGAGGCGCAGCTTGACGATGTACGCGGTCAACGCAATCTCACCGAGCATGCGATTGGGGAATTGGTGGGTGTGTCGGCCAGTGAGTTCCAGCTGCCGCCGAGCCAGCAATTGATCGCCTTGCCGGGAATTCCACAGCAGTTGCCGAGCCAGTTGCTGCAACGTCGGCCGGATATTGCGGCGGCGGAACGGCGGGTGTTCGCGGCCAACGCGAATATCGGCGTGGCCAAGGCCGCGTGGTACCCGGATTTCAGTTTGACCGGCTTGATTGGCGGGCAGACCCAAGGTGTAGGCAACTTGTTCTCGGCAGCCAATCGGTACTGGGCGCTGGGGCCGCTGGTGAATCTGCCGATCTTTGATGGCGGGCGGTTGAGCGCCAATGAGCGCCAGGCCAAGGCGGAGTTTGAAGAGGCTTCGGCGCACTATCGCAGCCAGGTGTTAAGAGCCGTACGTGAGGTGGAAGACAACCTTGGCCAACTGCGTGATTTGCAGCAGGAAGCAATGGATGAACAAGCCGCCGCAAATGCCGCCGAGCATACGCAGGCGCTGGCGATGAACAGTTACCAGGCGGGGGCAGTGAGTTACCTGGATGTGGTGACGGCGCAGACCGCAGCGTTGCAGGCGCAGCGAACGTTGCAAGCGGTGCATACGCGGCAGTTGCAGGCAAGTGTAGGGTTGGTGACGGCGCTGGGCGGAGGCTGGAAGCCCGACGCCTGATACCTGTCTCAAGAACAACAGTGATCAACTGTGGGAGCGGGCTTGCTCGCGAAGGCGGTGGGTCAGCCAACAAGTCTGGTGCTGACACACCGCCTTCGCGAGCAAGCCCGCTCCCACATTTTATCGCAGTGACTGGACGTACTCAGGCAGCCAGTTTGCCGCTGGCAATCGCCACCGAAGCCGCCACCATCGCCCGCAACAACACCGCACAGCCCGCCGCCAGATCATCCGGCGCGGCATTCTCGATTTCGTTATGGCTGATGCCGCCTTCGCACGGCACAAAGATCATCCCCGCCGGCCCCAGCTCCGCGACGAAAATCGCGTCATGCCCTGCCCCGCTCACAATGTCCATGTTCGACAGTCCCAGGCCGTTGGCCGCGTCACGCACGGCATCCACGCAGCCCTTGTCGAAATACAGCGGCGGGAAGTCAGCAGTGGGGGTCATCTCGAACGTCAGGCCGTGCTTGGCGCAGGTCTCGTCGATCACCTTGCGCACCAGGGCAATCATTGAGTCCAGTCGCGCCGGTTCCAGATGACGGAAGTCCAGGGTCATGCGCACTTCGCCAGGAATGACGTTGCGCGAACCCGGATACGCTTGCAGGCAACCGACGGTGCCACAGGCGTGAGGCTGATGACCCAACGCCGCCGCGTTAACTGCAGCCACCACGGCCGCGGCACCGACCAGGGCATCCTTGCGCAGGTGCATCGGGGTCGGCCCGGCATGCGCCTCGACACCCCGCAGTTTCAGGTCGAACCATTTCTGGCCAAGGGCACCCAGCACCACGCCGATGGTTTTCTTCTCATCCTCAAGAATCGGGCCTTGCTCGATATGCGCTTCGAAATATGCGCCGACCTTGTGCCCGCTCACTGGCCGCGTACCGGCATAACCAATGGCATTCAGCGCGTCGCCCACGGTCACGCCGTCCGCATCCGTCTTCGCCAGCGTATCGGCCAGGGTGAATTTTTCGGCAAACACCCCGGAGCCCATCATGCAGGGCGGAAAGCGTGAGCCTTCTTCGTTGGTCCATACCACCACTTCCAGCGGTGCTTCGGTTTCCACTCTCAGGTCATTGAGGGTGCGCAACACCTCAACGCCTGCCAGCACACCAAAACAGCCATCAAACTTGCCACCGGTGGGCTGGGTGTCGATATGGCTGCCGGTCATCACCGGCGGCAACTGGGGATTGCGCCCTGGCCGGCGGGCGAAGATATTGCCGACGCCATCGATGGTCACGGTACAGCCCGCTTCCTCGCACCACTTCACAAACAGGTCGCGGGCCTGGCGATCGAGGTCGGTCAGGGCCAGGCGGCAGACGCCGCCCTTGGGCGTGGCGCCGAGCTTGGCAAGTTCCATCAGGGACAGCCACAGACGATCGCGGTTGATGTGCTGATGGGTGGATTGCAGAACGTCTACGGCAGCGTTCATGGGGATCTCCTCAGGCAGTAGTTCTTATGAATTTGACCAGACTCTCACTGGCAGACTGCGATCAAAAATGTGGGAGCGGGCTTGCTCGCGAATACGGTGTGCCAGTCGCCCGATGTGTTAGCTGAATCACCGCCTTCGCGAGCAAGCCCGCTCCCACATTGGATTGCATTCCACATCGATTAAAGCGGTGTTTTTACGGCGACGACGCGGGCGCCGCGCTTCATGCACAGGGCGTAATACAGCAACCCGCCGAGCGCCGAACCGGTGAACCAGCCATAGCTGTAGAACCAGCTGAAGGCATCGCTGCCCAGGGACAACAGCGTCAGCACCACCGGCACGCCGAAGGCGAGGAAGCCATGCCAGTTCCACGCCGGGTACACGTCATCGCGGTACAAGCCGGCAAGGTCCAGTTGCTGTTTCTTGATGATGAAATAGTCCACCACCATGATCCCGGCAATCGGCCCCAGCAGGCTTGAGTAACCCAGCAGCCAGTTGGAGTAGACGGTTTCCAGGCTCACGTCGGAGATGATCAGCCCAAGCTTTTTCAGCAGTTCGTGGGCCATCAGCGCCAGGCCCACCAGGCCGGTGAGGACCACCGCCGTGGTGCGGTTGATCAGCTTGGGCGCGATGTTCTGGAAGTCGTTGGTGGGCGAGACGATGTTCGCCGCGGTGTTGGTGGACAAGGTGGCGATGATGATCAGCGCCATGGCCACGGCCACCCATATCGGGCTCTGGATATGGCCGATCAGGGTGACCGGGTCGGAGACGCTGACACCCACCAGTTTCACCGAGGCGGCAGTCATGATTACGCCGAGGGCGGCGAACAGGAACATGGTCAGCGGCAGGCCAAAAATCTGCCCGAGGATCTGGTCTTTCTGGCTCTTGGCGTAGCGGCTGAAGTCGGGAATGTTCAATGACAAGGTGGCCCAGAAACCTACCATCGCCGTCAGGCCCGCCATGAAGTAGCCGGTGAGGCTCGCGCCTTCGGGACGCTTGGGTGGGATCGCCATCAGCTCGGTCAGCGAGACATTCGGCAGCGCCCACACCAGCAGCCCGATTCCCACCGCCACCAGCAGCGGTGCCGACAGGGTTTCCAGCCATTTGATCGACTCGGCGCCACGCAATACCACCCACAGGTTCAGGGTCCAGAAGATCATGAAACCGATCACTTCACCGGTGCCGCCAAGGGATTTCCAGCCCTCAAACACTGAGCCGAGAAACAGGTGAATCGCCAGGCCGCCAAACATCGTCTGGATGCCGAACCAGCCACACGCCACCAGGGCGCGAATCAGGCACGGCACGTTGGAACCGAGCACGCCGAAGGACGAGCGCAGCAACACCGGAAACGGGATGCCGTACTTGGTACCGGGGAAGGCGTTGAGGGTCAGCGGGATCAACACCACGATATTGGCCAGCAGGATCGCCATCAGCGCCTCGCCCACCGACAACCCGAAGTACGCGGTGAGCACGCCGCCCAGGGTGTAGGTCGGCACACACACCGACATGCCGATCCACAGCGCGGTGATGTGCCACTTGTTCCAGGTGCGTTCGCGCACCTTGGTTGGTGCCATGTCGTGGTTGTAGCGGGGGCTGTCGAGGACGTCGGGGCCGGCGTCGAGTTCGTACAGGCCGTTGCGTTCAATGACTTGCGATCTGTTCTGTTGCATGGCCGCTCCACGGTTTTTTCGAATTATTTTTGCTCACCCCGTGACGTGCACGGGATGGCCGGAGTACCGCGTTGACAACATGACATCCGGGACCCGGCCAACCGCCACCGCACTCAATAACCGTGCCGTAAACCGTTGCCCTTCCCGCACCGCTTATATAACTCGCTGATGTTTATCAGCTTTATTGTCTCGACCGAAGAGGCCCCTCGTTACTTTCAGCGTTACTCAGGCCAAATAACGCAGAAGTTGTCCGAACCCTCAGGACTCAATCTGGTGCAACACAATTATTTTTATTTACCGGCCCCGTCAAGAGGCATGTCTCAAGCGTCTGATTTGCAATAGGAAATGTTGCTCATATTGGGAACCTGTCAAGTGCGTCAAAATGGTGAGAGGCCGCTACATTTTGGTGACTTTTATTTTTTATCCTTACAATTCAATAACTTAATATCGATACAAGCTTATAAAAAATATTCTTGCTCATTCGAAAAACTCGGGCTAGTTTCTATTCCTGTCACCGCTGACAGGAATTAATTCTCCAGCGGCGCGATGCATGACAACACTTAGAACTGGCACAAGCCGGTCAAGCCTGTGAGGAACTCGACATGTCGCTGTTGATCCGTGGCGCTACCGTTATTACCCATGATGAAAGTTACCGAGCCGATGTTTTATGCGCAGACGGTCTAATTCGCGCCATTGGCACTGATCTGGATATTCCCGCCGGCACCGAGATACTCGATGGCAGCGGTCAATACCTGATGCCCGGCGGCATCGATCCGCATACCCATATGCAATTGCCCTTCATGGGCACCGTGGCCAGTGAAGACTTTTTCAGTGGCACGGCCGCCGGGTTGGCGGGCGGCACCACGTCGATCATCGACTTCGTGATTCCCAACCCGCAGCAATCCCTGTTGGAAGCCTTCCACCAGTGGCGCGGCTGGGCCGAGAAGTCGGCGTCCGACTATGGCTTTCACGTCGCGATTACCTGGTGGAGCGAGCAGGTCCGCGAGGAAATGGCCGAGCTGGTAAGCCAACACGGCATCAACAGCTTCAAGCACTTCATGGCGTACAAGAACGCAATCATGGCCGCCGACGACACCTTGGTGGCGAGCTTCGAACGCTGCCTGGAACTGGGTGCGGTGCCGACGGTGCATGCCGAAAACGGCGAGCTGGTGTATCACCTGCAACGCAAGCTGATGGCCCAGGGCATTACCGGGCCTGAAGCGCATCCGCTGTCGCGGCCTTCGCAGGTGGAAGGCGAAGCCGCCAGCCGGGCGATCCGGATTGCCGAAACCATCGGCACGCCGCTGTACCTGGTGCACGTTTCCACCCAGGAAGCGCTGGATGAAATCACCTACGCCCGCAGCAAGGGCCAGCCGGTGTACGGCGAAGTCTTGGCCGGGCATCTGCTGCTGGACGACAGCGTGTATCAACACCCCGACTGGCAGACTGCCGCCGGCTACGTGATGAGCCCGCCCTTCCGTCCACGCGGGCATCAGGAGGCGCTGTGGCATGGCCTGCAATCGGGCAACCTGCACACCACCGCCACCGACCATTGCTGCTTCTGCGCCGAGCAAAAAGCCGCCGGGCGGGATGACTTCAGCAAGATCCCCAATGGCACTGCTGGTATCGAAGACCGCATGGCGCTGTTGTGGGATGAGGGCGTGAACACCGGGCGCTTGTCGATGCAGGAGTTTGTTGCACTGACGTCTACCAACACCGCGAAGATCTTCAACCTGTACCCGCGCAAGGGTGCAATCCGCGTGGGGGCCGATGCTGATCTGGTGCTGTGGGACCCGCAAGGCACACGGACCATTTCTGCAAAGACTCACCACCAGAAAGTCGACTTCAACATCTTCGAAGGCAAGACCGTGCGCGGCGTGCCGAGCCACACCGTCAGCCAGGGCAAGCTGGTCTGGGCGGATGGGGATTTGCGCGCCGAGCGAGGTGCGGGACGGTATATCGAACGGCCGACGTATCCGCCGGTGTTTGAGCAGTTGAGCAAGCGGGCGGAGCGTTCCAGGCCGGTTGCTGTGAAACGCTGAGGCCGCCATTCGCGAGCAAGTCGAGTCGTCGCACCGCCGCTCCCACATTCGACTGCATTTATCCTGTTGGAATGGGGGCGAATGTGGGAGCGGGCTTGCTCGCGAAGAGGCCGGTACAGGCAAAAAAAAACCACTGCCCACCAGAGGCAGCACCTCAAAAACCGTGAGGCCAATACCGTGATCCAGACCCTGAACCATCTTCCCCACCCCCATGAAGATGCGGCAGCCCTCGCCGCGCATTTCACCGACCTGGCGCCGCCGCTCAACGCCCGGCAAGCCCGACTGGAAGCGTCGCGCTGCCTCTACTGCTACGACGCGCCGTGCGTTAACGCGTGCCCCAGCGAGATCGATATCCCCTCGTTCATCCGCAATATCCACACGGAAAACGTCCAGGGCGCCGCGCAGAAGATTCTCTCGGCGAATATCCTCGGCGGCAGTTGCGCCCGGGTCTGCCCGACAGAAATTCTTTGCCAGCAAGCCTGCGTGCGCAACAACGCCGAGGAATGTGCCCCGGTGCTTATCGGCCTGTTGCAGCGTTACGCGGTGGACAACGCGCACTTCAGCGAACACCCGTTCCAGCGCGCCGCGCCCACCGGCAAACGCATCGCGGTGGTCGGCGCCGGGCCTGCGGGCTTGTCCTGCGCCCATCGCAGCGCCCTGCACGGTCATGACGTGGTGATTTTCGAAGCCCGGGAAAAAGCCGGCGGCCTGAATGAATACGGGATCGCCAAGTACAAACTGGTGGATGACTTCGCGCAGAAGGAACTGGATTTCCTCCTGCAAATTGGCGGCATCGAGATCCGTCACGGCCAGCGTCTGGGCGACAACCTGACCTTGAGCGAGTTGCACCAGCAATTCGATGCGGTGTTCCTCGGCCTCGGCCTGGCCGCCAGCAAACAGCTCGGCCTGCCTCACGAGGATGCCCCCGGCCTGCTCGCCGCCACCGACTATATCCGTGAACTGCGCCAGGCCGATGACCTCAGCCAACTACCCCTGGCCGACCGCTGCATTGTCCTCGGCGCTGGCAACACGGCCATCGACATGGCCGTGCAAATGGCCCGCCTCGGCGCCCGTGACGTCAACCTGGTGTACCGCCGGGGCCTGAGTGAAATGGGCGCCACCGGCCACGAGCAGGACATCGCCAAGGCCAACCAGGTACGCCTGCTGACCTGGGCCCAACCGGAGGAAGTGTTGCTCGATGATCAGGGCCATGTGCGCGGTATGCGTTTCGCCCGCACGCGCATGGTCGATGGCCGCCTGCAAGCCACCGGCGAAACCTTCGAACTGGCCGCCGACGCGATCTTCAAGGCCATCGGCCAAGGGTTCGACGACGCCGCGCTGCACGACCCGCTGGCCCACCAGCTGCAACGCCAGGGCGATCGCATCTTCGTCAACGAACAGCTGCGCACCAGCATCCCCGGTGTGTATGCCGGTGGCGATTGCGTCAGCCTCGGCCAGGACCTCACCGTCCAGGCCGTGCAACACGGCAAGCTGGCCGCGCAAGCCATGCACGCTCAACTCATGCTGAATGTGGAGGCTGCGTAATGGCCGATCTCTCGATTGTGTTCGCCGGCATCAAAGCCCCCAATCCCTTCTGGCTGGCCTCCGCGCCGCCTACCGACAAGGCCTACAACGTGGTCCGCGCCTTTGAAGCCGGCTGGGGCGGCGTCGTCTGGAAAACCCTCGGCGAAGACCCGGCCGCGGTCAACGTCTCATCGCGCTACTCGGCGCACTTTGGTGCCAACCGTGAAGTGCTCGGCATCAACAATATCGAGCTGATTACCGACCGTTCCCTGGAGATCAACCTGCGAGAAATCACCCAGGTGAAAAAAGACTGGCCCGACCGCGCACTGATCGTGTCGCTGATGGTGCCGTGTGTAGAAGCGTCGTGGAAAAACATCCTGCCGCTGGTGGAAGCCACCGGCTGCGACGGCATCGAGCTGAACTTCGGCTGCCCCCACGGCATGCCGGAACGCGGCATGGGCGCGGCGGTGGGCCAGGTGCCGGAGTACGTGGAACAGGTGACGCGCTGGTGCAAGACCTATTGTTCGCTGCCGGTGATCGTCAAGCTCACGCCAAACATCACCGACATTCGCGTGGCGGCGCGGGCGGCCTATCGCGGTGGCGCGGATGCGGTGTCGCTGATCAACACCATCAACTCCATCACCAGTGTCGACCTGGAGCGCATGGTCGCCCTGCCGATGGTAGGTACCCAAAGCACTCACGGTGGTTACTGCGGCTCGGCGGTAAAGCCAATTGCGTTGAACATGGTGGCGGAGATTGCCCGGGACCCTCAGACACAAGGCTTGCCGATCTGCGGGATTGGCGGGATTGGCAACTGGCGCGATGCGGCGGAATTCGTGGCGCTGGGCTGCGGCGCGGTGCAGGTGTGCACGGCGGCGATGCTGCATGGGTTTCGGATTGTCGAAGAGATGAAGGACGGGCTGTCGCGGTGGATGGACAGCCAGGGCTACAGCAGCCTGCAGGCGTTTTCCGGGCGGGCGGTGGGCAATACGACGGATTGGAAGTACCTGGATATCAATTACCAGGTGATCGCCAAGATTGATCAGCAGGCGTGTATTGGCTGTGGGCGTTGCCATATTGCCTGCGAAGATACATCGCACCAGGCGATTGCCAGCTTGAAGCAGGCGGACGGGACGCATAAGTACGAGGTGATTGATGACGAGTGCGTGGGGTGCAACCTGTGCCAGATCACCTGCCCGGTGGCGGACTGTATCGAGATGGTGCCGGTGGAGACCAGGAAGCCGTTTTTGAACTGGACGCAGGATCCGCGCAATCCCTACCGGGAAGCGGTGTAGCTAGATGATCGTGAATGATCGTTCCCACGCTCCGCGTGGGAATGCATCCGTTGACGCTCCGCGTCACGACCTTAAGAGCGAACGCAAAGCGTCCAGAGCGGCATTCCCACGCGGGGCGTGGGAACGATCTACGGCTCCAACCCAATCCCCCGCAAGATCACACTCGTCACCGTCTGCACCGCCCGTTCAAACTGCATGTCCGACAACGGCTGGTGGTCATTCAGGATCTTCACCTGGTGATCAAAGTCGGCATAGTGCTGGGTCGATGCCCAGATCATATACAGCAGGCTCGACGGCTCCACCGGCAAGATCCGCTTGTCTTCCACCCACTGGCGAATCTTCGCTTCCTTCATCTTGGCCCAGTCATACAGGCTCACATCCAGCGCCTCCCCCAGGGTCGGCGCGCCATGGATGATTTCATTCGCCCAGACTTTCGAACCATAGGGCCGGCTGCGGGAATGTTGCATCTTGGCGCGGATGTAGCTGCTGAGCACCACCCGCGGGTCGTCGAACATCTCGAAGCACAAGGCGTCCTGTTTCCACACTTCCAGCAGGTCGAACAACACCGCGCTGTACAGTTCGCTCTTGGTGCTGAAGTAGTAATGCAGGTTGGAGCGCGGCAGTTGCACCTCTTCGGCGATGTCGGCCATGGCGGTGCTGCCATAGCCCTTCTCGGCGAAAACCTTTTCCGCCGCCAGCAGAATCTTTTCGACGTTGACCCGACGAATACCGATCTTGTGATTGCCCATAAGGGCTCCCTGACAACAACATGTCTTCAAGACTACCATCCGCTCTAGGTCGCGGCGACACGCCACTGTGAAACTTCGTACAAGCACCTTCCCCGTGGAAAGCGGATTGGTTAGCATCGCCATCCCCTCGAAGGATCATCTCCATGACTATTCGACTGCGAGACGCGTGCGACGACCCGGTGCTTGGCGCACTGTGGGAACGCTCGGTGCGCGCCACCCATGACTTTCTCAGCGAAGACGACATCCAGCGCCTGCTGCCCCTGGTGCGCGACTGCTACCTGCCCCTGGTGCGCGACTGCTACCTGCCCATGCCCGCCCTTGAGGTATGGGTGTACGAAGACGCCCAAGGCATTGCCGGCTTCGTCGGCACCGGCGGCAACACTGTCGAGATGCTGTTTATCGACCCGAGCCGGCGAGGCCAGGGCATCGGCCGCCAGTTGCTGGACTTCGTGCGCGCCCGCCACGACACCCTGCGGGTCGACGTGAACGAGCAGAATCCACAGGCCGTGGGTTTCTATCTGCACTATGGTTTTATCCAGACTGGCCGCTCGCCGGTCGATGGCGAAGGCAAGCCCTTTCCCTTGTTGCACATGGCACTGCCGAACGACTGACTCTCACCTGAAGGTATTGAACAATGTTGATCAAGAAAACCCTCACCACCGTCGCCCTGCTGGCTTCCCTGCTGGGCGCCTCGGCCGCGTTTGCCCACGCCCACCTGAAAAGCTCGGAGCCTGCCGCCGACAGCAGCGTCGCCGCCCCCAAGGACCTGCGCCTGACGTTCAGCGAAGGCGTTGAAGCGACCTTCACCAAGGTGTCCCTGAGCAAGGACGGTACCGAAGTCGCGATCAAAGGCCTGGAAACCCCGGACGCCGACAAGAAAGTATTGGTGGTGACACCGGCCGCACCGTTGGCCGCCGGCACCTACAAAGTGGTGTGGAACGCGGTCTCGGTGGATACCCACAAGAGCAACGGTGAATACAGCTTCAAGGTCGGCCAATAATCCATGGCCACCCTGCTGGTGCTGTGCCGCTTCCTGCATTTCATCGTGGTGCTGTTAATGTTCGGGGCCTGTGTGTTCAGGCCCTGGCTGCTGGGCGCGGGACCGCAACCGGTGCTGGACCGCCAACTGGCGCGCATCACCCAAGGGTTGGCGTGGCTGGCATTGGTGTCGGGGGTGGCGTGGTTGCTGTTGATCAGCGCGAGCATGGCCGGAGTCGGGCTGGGCGCGCTGGAGCTGTCGACGGTGCAGTTGGTGCTGGGTAAAACCTTCTTCGGCCAGGTCTGGACCTGGCACCTGGTGCTGAACGTGCTGCTGGTGCTCGGTTTGATGACGCCGTGGAAGGCCGTGCGCCTGCCGCTCTGTGCATTGCTGCTGGCGACGCTGGCACCGGTAGGCCATGGCGCCATGCTCAATGGCGTGGCGGGGCAACTGCTGATCCTCAATCAGGTGGTGCACCTGGTGTGTGTCGGTGCCTGGCTGGGTGGCTTGCTCCTGCTGGTGCTGATCCTCAGGCAATCGCCCCACTATCCACTGGAACCGATCCTCAAGCGTTTCAGCGGCATCGGTTATGGGCTGGTGACGGGATTGCTGGTGACCGGCCTGATCAACGTGCGGGTGCTCACCGGGCAGTTCTGGCCGACCCCCTTGTTCACTGGGTTCGCCCTGATCCTGCTGATCAAGATGCTGCTGGTGTTCGGCATGCTCGCACTGGCGCTGTTGAACCGCCTGCGGATTCACAACTGTGAGCAGCGACTGCCTGCGTTGAAGGCCAGCGTGATGATTGAATGGTTACTAGGTGTTTCAGCGGTAGCCGCCGTTTCGCTGCTTGGTACCTTGCCGCCCATGGTTGCAGCAGGATAACCCTCCTCCACTGGCTTCCTTCACACAGGGGGTCATCGTATAACTTTCGATTGACAACCCCGTAAAACCTCGCAAATATCGCCACCAATGTTGTACGACAACGTATAACAAAAAATAAAAACAACAAAAAGACAACGGAGCGTCACTGTGAGCCAACACGTCCGCCATTTCTCCTGCACCACCCGTTTCGCCGCCATCGGTTTGAGCAGCCTGACCCTCACCCTCCCCGTCACCGCCTCGGCAGAAGGCTTCATCGATGACGCCACCGCCACGCTCAACCTGCGCAACGCCTACTTCAACCGCAACTTCACCAACCCCGCCTACCCCCAGGGCAAGGCCGAGGAGTGGACGCAAAACTTCATTCTCGACGCCAGGTCCGGCTTCACCCAAGGCACCGTCGGTTTCGGCCTGGACGTGCTGGGCCTGTACTCGCAGAAACTCGACGGCGGCAAAGGCACCGCCGGCACCCAGTTGCTGCCGATCGGCAGCGATGGCCGCCCCGCGGACAATTTCGGCCGCCTGGGCGTGGCGCTGAAAACCCGGTTGTCGAAGACTGAATTGAAAGTCGGCGAATGGATGCCGGTGCTGCCGATCCTGCGTTCGGATGACGGTCGCTCACTGCCGCAAACCTTCCGAGGCGGCCAGGTCACCTCCAGCGAAATCACTGGCCTGACCCTGTACGGCGGCCAGTTCCGCGGCAATAGCCCGCGCAACGACGCGAGCATGGATGACCTGTTCCTCAACGGCAAAGCTGCGTTCACCTCGGACCGCTTCAACTTCGGCGGCGGCGAATACACCTTCAACGACAAGCGCACCCAAGTGGGCGTGTGGTACGCCGAGCTGAGCGACATCTATCAGCAACAGTATTTCAACTTCACCCACAGCCAACCCGTGGGCGACTGGACCCTGGGCGCCAACCTCGGGTACTTCACCGGCAAGGAGGACGGAAAGGCCCTGGCCGGCGACCTCGACAACAAAACCGCGTTCGCCCTGCTCTCGGCCAAATACAAAGGCAACAGCTTCTATATCGGCCTGCAGAAACTCACCGGCGACAGCGCCTGGATGCGGGTCAACGGCACCAGCGGCGGCACCCTGGCCAACGACAGCTACAACGCCAGCTACGACAACGCCAAGGAAAAGTCCTGGCAGGTGCGGCACGACTTCAACTTCGTGGTACTGGGCATTCCCGGGCTGACCATGATGAACCGCTACATCAGCGGCGATAACGTGCACATCGGGGCGATCACCAACGGCAAGGAATGGGGCCGCGAGTCGGAACTGGCCTACACCGTGCAGAGCGGCGCGCTGAAGGACCTGAATGTGCGGTGGCGCAACGCGACAATGCGCCGGGATTTCAGTACCAACGAGTTTGATGAGAACCGGATATTCATCAGTTACCCGCTGTCGTTGTTATAGCGGTTTACAAACAACCGGAAAGGCTTTTGTGGCGGGGGAGATTGCTGTGGCGAGGGAGATTTCTGTGGCGAGGGAGCTTGCTCCCGCTGGGCTGCGCAGCGGCCCCAAAATCTTGGGAGCGCTTCGCACTCCAGCGGGAGCAAGCTCCCTCGCCACAGCAAGCTCCCTCTCCACAGGGAGCTCCCTCACCACAGGACAGCGATGACCCTCTATCAACTTCGACCAATAGCGCGTTGACAAGTGTAGGAAAGCCTAACGATACTTCGGACTAGTCATACGACAACCTACAACAATAACGGGACCACCATGACCACCACCACAGCCCCTACCCCGTTCAACCGTTTGCTGCTCACCGGCGCCGCCGGTGGCCTGGGTAAAGTCTTGCGCGAACGCCTGCGCCCTTACGCCAAGGTACTGCGGCTGTCGGACATCGCCGACATGGCCCCGGCCGCTGACGACGGCGAAGAAGTGCTGCCTTGCGATCTTTCCGACAAACAGGCCGTGCACCACCTGGTGGAAGGCGTCGACGCGATCCTGCATTTCGGCGGCGTGTCGGTGGAGCGCTCGTTCGAGGAAGTACTGGGCGCGAACATCTGCGGGGTCTTCCACATCTATGAAGCCGCCCGCCGCCATGGGGTCAAGCGCGTCATCTTCGCCAGCTCCAACCACGTCATCGGTTTCTACAAGCAGGGCGAAGCCCTCGACGCCCACTCCCCGCGCCGTCCGGACAGTTACTACGGCCTGTCCAAATCCTACGGCGAGGACATGGCCAGTTTCTACTTCGACCGCTACGGCATCGAGACCGTCAGCATCCGCATCGGCTCCTCGTTCCCGGAACCGCAGAACCGCCGGATGATGCACACCTGGCTGAGCTTCGACGACCTCACCCAACTGCTCGAACGCGCGCTGTACACACCCAACGTCGGCCACACCGTGGTCTACGGCATGTCGGATAACCTCGACGTCTGGTGGGACAACCGCTTTGCCGCCCACCTGGGCTTCACCCCGCAGGACACCTCCGAGGTGTTCCGCAAACAGGTGGAAGCCCAGCCGCTGCCCGCCATCGACGACCCGGCGCGGGTGTACCAGGGCGGTGCGTTTTGTGCCGCCGGCCCGTTCGGTGACTGACCACAGACCAACCCAAGGGAATGAGTGGCCATGCAAGCAGAACTGATTGTCGACGCCCGCAACGCCGTAGGTGAATGCCCGGTGTGGGTGCCCGAGGAAAACGCCCTGTACTGGGTGGACATTCCCAACGCCGAGCTGCAGCGCTGGAGTGCCACCAGCGGCCAGGTGCAAGCCTGGAAAACCCCGCAGATGCTCGCCTGCATCGCCCGCATCACGACGGGCAACTGGATCGCGGGCATGGAAACCGGGTTTTTCCAGCTGACGCCCCACGATGACGGCAGGCTCGACACCGCGCCGTTGGCAAGCGTCGAGCACGCCCGACCGGACATGCGCCTGAACGATGGCCGCTGTGATCGCCAGGGCCGGTTCTGGGCTGGCAGCATGGTGCTGAACATGGGCGCCAATGCCGCCGAAGGCGCCCTGTACCGCGTTGAGCACGGCCAGCCCGTACACACCGCACTCAACGGTTTCATCACCCCCAACGGCCTGGCCTTCAGCCCCGACGGGCGCACGATGTACCTCTCGGACTCGCACCCACTGGTGCAGCAAATCTGGGCCTTCGACTACGACATCGACAGCGGCACGCCGTCCAATCGTCGGCTGTTTGTGGACATGCACCAGTTCCTCGGCCGCCCCGACGGGGCCGCCGTCGACGCTGAAGGCTGCTACTGGATCTGTGCCAACGACGCCGGGCTGGTGCACCGTTTTACCCCCGACGGTCGCCTCGACCGTTCACTGGCCGTGCCGGTCAAAAAACCCACCATGTGCGCCTTCGGCGGCAGCCGCCTGGACACTTTGTTCGTCACCTCGATCCGCGACGACCACAGCCCGCACTCCCTGGCCGGAGGCGTCTTCGCCCTCAACCCTGGCGTACAGGGAATGGCCGAACCGCACTTCATCCTCTAGCTGCATCGCTGTGCCTTGAACAAAACAATAACAAGACTGGAGAGACACCCCATGGACTTCAAACGCACCTTGCTCGCCGCTGCACTCCCGTTCGTTTTCACCCTCGGCAGCACCGCCCACGCACTGGAAATCAAGTTCGCCGACATTCACCCCGCCGGCTACCCCACCGTCGTCGCCGAAGAACAGCTGGGTAAAACCCTGGTGGCCGAAAGCAACGGCGGCCTGACCTTCAAGATGTTCCCCGGCGGCGTGCTGGGCTCGGAAAAGGAAGTGGTCGAACAAGCCCAGGTCGGGGCGATCCAGATGGCCCGGGTCAGCCTCGGCATCGTCGGCCCGGTGGTGCCGGACGTAAACGTGTTCAACATGCCGTTCGTGTTCCGTGACCAGGTGCACATGCGCAAGGTCATCGACGGTGAGATTGGCGATGAAATCCTCGCCAAGATCACCAACTCCGAATTCAACCTGGTGGCCCTCGCCTGGATGGACGGCGGCACGCGCAACCTCTACACCAAGAAACCGGTGCGCAAGATCGAAGACCTCAAGGGCATGAAGATCCGCGTGCAGGGCAACCCGATCTTCATCGAAACCATCAACGCCATGGGCGGCAACGGCATTGCCATGGACACCGGCGAGATCTTCAGCGCCCTGCAGACCGGGGTGATCGACGGCGCGGAAAACAACCCGCCCACCCTGCTGGAACACAACCACTACCAGAACGCCAAGTTCTACAGCCTCACCGGCCACCTGATCCTGCCCGAGCCCATCGTGATGTCGAAAATCACCTGGAACAAGCTCACCCCCGAGCAACAGGTGCTGGTGAAAAACACCGCCAAGGCCGCGCAGATCCAGGAGCGCGAGCTGTGGGACGCCAAGTCCGCCAGCAGTGAAGCCAAGCTCAAGGCCGCCGGTGTGGAGTTCATCGACATCGACAAAAAACCGTTCTATGAGGCCACCGCTTCGATTCGCGACAAGTACGGCGCCCCTTACGCCGACCTGATCAAGCGCATCGAAGCCGTCGAGTAACCCGCCCTCCTCTCATAGAAAAGGCCCGGCGCGGTCGGCATCGACGCGCCCGGTCACGGTGAACGCCATGAAGAATTTACTGCTGCGCATCAACGACCGCATTTACATGAGCTGCATCTGGGTCGCCGGCCTTGCCGTTCTCGGCGTCGCGCTGATCATCCCCTGGGGCATCTTCGCCCGCTACGTCCTCGGCACCGGCTCCAGCTGGCCGGAGCCCACCGCCATCCTGCTGATGCTGGTGTTCACCTTTGTCGGCGCCGCCGCCAGTTACCGCGCCGGGGCGCATATGTCGGTGGCCATGGTCACTGACCGCCTGCCGCCTGGCCAGCGCCACATCGTCGGCATCGTCTCGCAATTACTGATGGGCACCATCTGCCTGTTCATGACGATCTGGGGCACCAAGTTGTGCCTGTCCACCTGGAACCAGTTCATGAGCGCCATGCCGACCTTGCGGGTGGGCATCACCTATATGCCGATCCCGATTGGCGGCTTGCTGACGCTGATTTTTGTGCTGGAAAAACTCCTGCTCGGTGACCAGAGCAACCGTCGGGTCGTGCGCTTCGACCTGGTTGAAGAAAGTGAAGGGGCTGCCTGAATGGACGCGTTGATTCTGTTGGGCAGCTTTATCGCCTTGATCCTGATTGGCATGCCGGTGGCCTACGCCCTGGGGCTTTCTGCGCTGATCGGCGCGTGGTGGATCGACATTCCGTTCCAGGCCCTGATGATTCAGGTGGCTGGCGGGGTGAACAAGTTTTCGCTGATGGCGATTCCGTTCTTCGTGCTGGCCGGGGCGATCATGGCCGAAGGCGGCATGTCCCGGCGCCTGGTGGCGTTTGCCGGGGTGCTGGTGGGGTTTGTGCGTGGCGGTTTGTCCCTGGTGAACATCATGGCCTCGACGTTTTTTGGCGCGATCTCGGGTTCGTCGGTGGCCGATACGGCGTCCGTCGGTTCGGTGCTGATTCCGGAAATGGAGCGCCGTGGTTATCCCCGTGAATTCGCCACCGCTGTCACCGTGAGCGGCTCGGTGCAAGCCTTGCTGACGCCCCCCAGCCACAACTCGGTGCTCTACTCCCTGGCGGCCGGCGGCACCGTGTCCATTGCCTCGCTGTTCATGGCTGGGGTGGTCCCGGGCCTGCTGATGAGCGCTTGCCTGATGGTGCTGTGCCTGATCTTCGCGAAAAAGCGCAACTACCCCAAAGGCGAAGTGATTCCCCTGAAACAGGCACTGAAAATCTGCGCCGACGCCCTGTGGGGCTTGATGGCCATGGTGATCATTCTTGGCGGGATTCTGTCGGGCATCTTCACCGCCACCGAGTCCGCAGCGATTGCGGTGCTGTGGGCGTTCTTCGTGACCATGTTCATCTACCGCGACTACAAATGGAGCGAGCTGCCCAAGCTGATGCACCGCACGGTGCGCACCATTTCCATCGTGATGATCCTGATCGCGTTCGCCGCCAGCTTCGGCTACATCATGACCCTGATGCAGATCCCGGCGAAGATCACCACGATGTTCCTGACCCTGTCGGACAACCGCTATGTGATCCTGATGTGCATCAACGCCATGCTGCTGTTGCTGGGCACGGTGATGGACATGGCGCCGCTGATTTTGATCCTGACGCCAATCCTGATGCCGGTGATTCTCGGTATCGGCGTCGACCCGGTGCAGTTCGGCATGATCATGCTGGTGAACCTCGGCATCGGCCTGATCACTCCGCCAGTGGGCGCAGTGCTGTTTGTGGGGGCGGCGGTGGGCAAGGTCAGCATCGAGAAGACCGTGAAGGCACTGCTGCCGTTTTATGGCGTACTGTTCCTGGTGCTGCTGGCCGTGACCTACATTCCGGCGTTGTCGTTGTGGTTGCCTGGGCTGGTGTTATGAACTGATCGCTCCCACGCTCTGCGTGGGAACGCCGCCATGGACGCTCTGCGTCCGCTCTTAAAACCGTGACGCAGAGCGTCACAGGATGAATTCCCACGCAGAGCGTGGGAACGATCAAGGGTGCGCTGATGCTTGAACTCGAAGACAACCTCACCCACCTGACGCTGGCGCCAGCGCTGGGTGGCAGCCTCGTCAACTGGACCGTACGCAGCAGCGGCCAACCCTTGCTGCGCCCTACTGATCAACACGCACTGGCCACCGGTTTGCCGGGCAAGCTGGGGTGTTTCCCACTGGCGCCCTGGTCGAACCGGGTGGCCGAAGGTGGCTTTGATAACCCGTCTGGGTGGTTGGGACTTGAACCCAACAGCCCGCTGGACCCGCTGCCGATTCATGGCAGCGCCTGGCAGCAGGCGTGGCACGTGGTCAGCCAGACGGCAGACGAAGTGGTGTTGCAACTGGACAGCAGCACACCCTTTGCGTATCGCGCCGAGCAGCGGGTTCAGTTGAAGGACGGCAAGTTGAGCATCACCTTGCGCGTCACGCACCTGGCAGAAAACGCAGCGTGGCATGGCCTGGGATTGCATCCGTATCTGCCCCGCAGGCCTGGCACACAATTGCAGGCCAAGGCTGGGCAGGTGTGGATGAGTGATGCGGCGAAATTGCCGACGGGCCTGGCTGCCGTGCCCGCCGAGTGGGATTTTCAACGGCTCAAGTCGTTGCCCGAGGCGGTGGTGGATAACGGTTTTGGCCAATGGGACGGGCGCTGCGTCATCCAGCAGCCAGAGTTGGGTTACATCCTGGAATGCCAGGCCACCGGCAGCGACTACTACCTGCTGTACTGCCCGCCGGGGCTGGATTTTTTCTGTTTCGAGCCGGTGAGCCATCCAGTGAATGCCCATCACCTGCCGGGTAGGCCGGGGTTGAAGCTGTTGGAACAAGGCCAGTCGGCAGAACTGAGTTTCAGCTTGCAATACAAAACCCTCTAACAACACAAAACCAATGTGGGAGCGGGCTTGCTCGCGAATGCGGTGGATCAGTCAACACATCTGCGACTGACACTCCGCATTCGCGAGCAAGCCCGCTCCCACATTTTTGATCTCGATTGTGTCTTAGGGCGGGGTGTTTTTGAGGCGCCCCGCCGTGTCGATACTCACCACCACCGACAACCCCGGCCGCAGCCGTTCACTCTGCTCCTGCCCCGGGTCGACGGTGATCCGCACCGGCACCCGCTGGGCGATCTTGACGAAGTTGCCAGTGGCGTTGTCCGCCTGCAACAGGCTGAACTCCGAGCCGGTCGCCGGGGAAATACGCTGCACCGTGCCGTGAAACTTGCGATGGTCCAGGGCATCCACGGTGAAAGTCACCGGCTGGCCGACCTGCACGTTTTCCATCTGGGTTTCCTTCATGTTGGCGATCACCCACAACTGGTTGGGCACCAGCGCCATCAACTGCGCGCCGCTGTTGACGTAGGCACCGAGGCGCACGCCAATCTGCCCCAGTTGCCCGTCACGCGGGGCGATGATTCGGGTGTTCGACAGGTCGATACGCGCCAGCTCCACCGCCGCATCGGCATTGGCCACCGCCGCCTCCAGCGAACCGCGATTGACGATCACTGTCTGCAAATCCTGCCGGGCGATTTCCAGGCTGGCCTGGGCCTGGGCCACGGCTGCGATGGTTTGCGCATTGGCGGCGCGGGTCACGTCCAGCTCGCGCTTGGACACCGAACCGTCGCTGATCAACTCTTCGTTGCGGCGCAAGTCAGCGGTGCTCTTGCGCGCCTGGGCCTGACTGTCGGCCAAGGCGGCCTGACGCAGCTTGATGGTCGCCTCGGCACTGTTGCGTTGCTGCACCACATTGGCCAGCGACGCCTGCTGCACCGCCAGTTGCGCCAGGGCCTGATCCAACCGCTGCTTGTAGATGCGGTCATCGAGGCGCACCAGCAAATCCCCGGCCTTGACGTACTGGAAGTCCGTCACCGGCACTTCATACACGTAGCCGCTAAGCTGCGGCCCGATGATCGTCACCTGGCCACGCACCAGGGCGTTCTCGGTGGTTTCCACGGCGCTGCTGAAGGGCGGCAACTGCCAGGCGTAGAGCACGATCAGCACGCCGATAATCGCAATCGCGGCAAAGCCCATGGAAGAGATGATGCGCACCCGCAAGGAGCGTGGTTCGGTGGCCGGCATGCTCGGTGGCGCGGTGCCTTCCGGCGTGGAAGCGATGGCGTTGGTGGTGGTCGTCGTCGGTTCGGTCATGAAGAAAGTGCGCCGCTGGGTTGAACGGGAGGCGCTGCACTGGCGGCAGCTTTAGTGGTACTCATCAGCCAGAGGCTGCGGATAAAAATCCAGATCATAGTGAGTATGGCGATGATCGCGATCAGCATGAACACATCGTTATAGGCCATCACATTCGCCTCGCGAGTGGCTGCGGTGGCCAGGCTGCGAATGCCCATCAGGTTACGCAACTCGGGGTCGGCAATCACCCCGCCATAAGCCGAACCGCCACTGGCCACCCGCGCCGCCACACGCGGATCGAGCAAGGTCAGGTGTTCGACGATCATGCTGGAATGGAATTTTTCCCGCACGATCTGGAACGTGCCCAGCAATGCCGCGCCGATCAGGCCGCCGAGGTTCTGGCAGATCCCGAACAGCACCGAGAAACTCACCAGGTTCCTGGGGTTGGTCAGCACGTTTTTCGTGCCCAATACCATGGTCGGCCCGAGGAAGAACGTGCCGCCAAAGCCTAGCAGGAACTGGCTGATGTACATGTTTTGCGGGCGCGTGAGGTTGCTGGAGAAGCTGTCCATCACCGACCCTGTGGCCATGAAAGCCAGGGAGATGATCAACGGCATCAACAGGTGCGCCGGGTTGATGGTCAACGCGCTGACGGCCAGGCCGGCAATCGCCCCCGCCAGCATCACCCAGTACAGCGTGCGCATTTGCTCGTTGCTCATGTTCAGCATCTGCATGAACCCCACGGCGCCAGTGGACTGTTCCGAAAGCACCATGCGAATCAGCACCACCGCCAACGCCAGGCGAATCATCGCCCCGCTGCCCAGCCAGCGGGTCATCAGCAACGGGTTGGAGCGATTATGTTCGATGGCCAGGCCGGCCATGATCAGCACCAGCGAGCAGGCAGAGGCGATACCGATCCACGGCGCTTCCAGCCACCAGTCGATACGGCCCAGGGAAAGCACCGCGCAGAGCAAGGCAACGCCGGTGGCGAGGATGGCGAAGGTGAGGAAGTCGAGTTTTTCGAAGGTCTTGAAGCGGTCGCCCGGGGGCAACTTGAGCAGGAATACGCAGCCCAGGCAGGTCAGGGCCATGCCCAGTTCGAACAGGTACAGGCCGCGCCATTCGGCGATTTGCAGCAGGTCTTCGGAGAACAGCCGAGCCAGGGGCAGTGCCAGTTGCGCGGTGCCCAGGCCGAGGACCAGGGCCTTCATCCGCCATTTCGCAGGGAAGGCCTGGATCATGTAGTACAGGCCCAGGGAACTGAGGGCGGCGCCGACCATGCCGTGGGCCGCCCGTACGGCGATGGCCGAGCTGAGGTCGTTGACGAACAGATGGCCGAAGGTGACCAGGGCGTAGAGCACCAGGAACACTTCGGTGAAAGTGCGCAGGCCAAATTGCTGGCGGAACTTGACCAGCAGCAGGTTCATGGAGACGTTGGTCATGACGTAGGCGGCGGGGAGCCAGGCCATCTCGGCCGTCGTGGCACCCAGGGCGCCCTGGAGGTACACCAGGTTGGCGATCACCAGCGAGTTGCCGAGGCCACCGGTGATTGCCACGAGTACGCCGACGAGGGCGTAGGCCCAGCGTTTGCGGGTGGAATGCAGCGGCGTCGACGGCGAGCCCGGCAGGCTCGGGCGCTCGTGGGGCTGCCAGGTGTGGGGGGTGTATTTGTCCATTCGGTGGCCTTGATGAACCGACGTGCAAGGTCGGCAAAACGCTTACTCAGGGACTAGTAAACCTGAGCAACGTTCATCTTGCCATGTCGGGATGGCAAAACGGCGCTGAATGATGCGCCGTTAGAACATAGGCCTAAGGTTTCAGGAAGTACCACAGGCCTGCACACACTACCAATTGAAGGCCCAAATAACCTGGCCATGTGGCCCAGCGTTTGAGGCTACGCGGGATGGAGTTATATTCTTCCTCTGTTATTTCGCCGTCTCTTATGTATCTCCTCGGCATCGTCAACAGGTTTGAAATCAAGACCATCCGCATCATTTTGTCGTAGGGCATTTTTCCAGGCCAATAGCGCTTATTCTGCTGAACGGCTTCGTTTTTAATGAAGTAACGTTCCAACTCATCGAGCTTCATGTAATTCGCATAAGTCATCAGGCTCGCGACGGCGACAGACTCAAGAACCAACGTGGAGGTAATAAGTTTATACATCGCTATATCCATGGATCATCACCTACATACAGAGCCTCGCCCCACTCAGCACCATACCCGCCCAAGACAGTTCCGCCCGCGTATCCACCTGCCGCCCCACCAATCACCGAGCAAATGAGTTTTTCTTTCCCCTTTGTAGCAAAACCCAACACAACGTTGCAGGCGACACTCGCGGCACGTGCCCCGACCGCACCAAAAGACGCCGCTCCTGAGACGCCCCCAATCAACTTCCCGGCCTCAACAAACTGCGCCTTGCGACACTCATCCTCCCTTCCCGAAGTGCACGCCTCTTTCACCTGCAAACCCGCGGCACTCACATCCAACATCAATCCGATATACGTTCCCTTGCGCAAATGCCGGGAAATAGCGGTAATCCGTTCGATGCGCTGCGCGTACCCCTTGATTTCCCTCTTGTGCAAAAAGCTCTTGGTGGATATGCCTAGAATCCGTCTCAACGAACCGTGACTGCGCAATCCCGTGCCAAACCTTGCCGCCCCGTGAAGTTGAACGTTAAGTTTTTTCAGCAGTACTCCACGCTGTTTGAAAAACCCCTCTCTGTCCACGATGCCCTTCTTCAAACGGCCATACGCCTGCTCGATTTCATCCAGGGTCCGTGTGACCTCATTCAAGTGCGTACTCCAGGCAGAGGTTGCGCTGCCAATTCCCAAGGAGCTGTAGCCCAGCACGCTCTGCAACAAATCATAGTCATTGACCACCACCTCTCCCGCCTCCGGATCGCGGTCCAGCACCCGACTGATGGCTTCGGCCTGGCTCATTAGCCAGGCCTCGTCGGCGGTGCTTTCATTGAGGGTGTTACCGGGCACAATAACCATATACCCCGGCCTCACAAACGGACCGGGTAGATGGGCATTGAGGGCATCGAATTTGCTCTGCGCAATCGGCGAAGCGCCGTTTAGAACCCTTCGTTTCAAGCTGTCGTAGTCAATCAGCCGTTGGTTGATGTAAGCCGTCGCCATTCCCTGATTCCTGCTCCAAAAGAAGAGCTCGAAATATAAAATCGGGAATGACTTAACCGGCAGAAAATCAGGTGATGGAAATTGATTTTCAGAAAAGGGCTACAAGCGAGTTAATCAGCACCTACAGCAATCACTTCAAACCCACCCCAACCAACTCCAATACGTAGCCGCAAACACCAACATCAACCCATACCCAATCAGCGTCACCAAAATCCCGACCTTGGCAAACTGCCGCGCGGTAAACGTGCCGGTCCCCAAACACACCATATTCTGTGGCGCATTGATGGGCAGGATAAACCCGTAGCTCATCACAAACCCCAGGAGCATCGTCATCCCCAGCCGACTGAACTCCCCGGGCAATGTCTGCAACACCGCAATCAAAATCGGTAACAACGCCGAGGTCAACGCCGTGGCACTGGCAAACCCCAAATGAATCACGATCAAAAACGCCCCCAGAATCGCAAACACCCCCAGCGGCCCCACCTGATCCAACCCGGTATGCGCCACCACCTGCGACCCCAACCACTGCCCCGCCTGGGTCGTCAGCAACGCCGTACCCAGGCTGATACCCACCCCGAACACAATCACCGTGCCCCACGGAATCCGCGACTGCACATCCTTCCAGGTCATCACCCCAATCCCCGGCATCAGCAAAAATACCAACCCGGCATACGTCGTCGAAGTCGTGTCAAAGCTGTGCAGTCGTCCCTCGGTGGCCCACGCCAGCAACAGCAATACCGACACCGTCAGCAAGCGCTTCTGCGGCCCCGTCATCGGCCCGATATCCACCAGCGATTGCGCCACTGCCTCCTTGCCCCCGGGAATGCTGTCACTCTCCGGCGGCAGCAACTTCAACACCAAAAACAACAACACCGCCGACATGATCACCGCCCACGGTGCCCCGGCGATCAACCAGTCGATCCACGACACCCGCTGCCCCAGCATCTTGTCCATAAAGCCAACCGTCAGCAGGTTCTGCGCCGCCGCCGTCTGAATGCCAACGTTCCAGATGCTCGTGCCCTGGGCCACGACGATCATGATTCCAACTGCGATATTCGAACGCTTATCCACCCCAAACGCCGCAATCACTCCCATCATGATGGGCACCACACACGCGCTGCGAGCCGTCGCGCTGGGCACCACCAGGCTCAGGAGGATGGTCACGGCAATTGCCCCGACGAGAATCCCCCGGGTGCTGGTACCCACGCGGGTCAGGGTGACCAACGCAATGCGCCGGTCCAGTCCGGTATGGGTCATGGCTGCCGCGATAAACAGTGCACCCGCCACCAACGCCAATGCCGGGTTGGAAAACCCCGTCAACGCCATGCTGATGGCCGGGCTGGAACCGATCAGGTGCGTCGGGTCTTGCAGCGACGGCGCAGTGCCGAGCAAAAAAGCCATCAATGAGGTGATCATGATCGCGCTGGCCTCATAAGAGACCGCTTCGGTGATCCACACCACCACCGCAAACGCGAGGATCGCCAGCATCCGGTGCCCGGCCACCGGCAAGTCGGCCGGCAACGGCAACAGCAGCACGCTGACCATCACCAGCACGCCGACCACCAGGCCCAAGGGCAACTTGAATGAAGCAACAGTTGTTGCGGGGGCACTCATGGGGTTCTCCGTCGGCCTTTAAATCAGGCCGACAGCATGAGGCAAAGCGTCACGCCCGGTGTTGACGGGTATCAAGTGGCTAGGCCAATAACTGGGTCAACACCGCCCGCAACTTGCCGGGCTTGACCGGTTTGTTGAGCAATGGCGCGTCCAGCCGCTGCAAGGCACGGCGGCATTGGTCGGTGCGGTCGGCGGTGATAATCACTGCCGGGATCCTGCGGCCAAAATGCTCGCGCAACTGGTGCACAACCTCACTGCCCACCACGCCATGGTCCAGGTGATAGTCGGCGAGAATCAGCTCCGGTGCCCTGCCCTGCAACGCAAGCAGTGCGCCGGCCTGATCGGTCGCAGTGACCACCTCGCAACCCCACTGCCCAAGCAGCGCGCTCATGCTGTCGAGGATGCTGACTTCGTTATCCAGCACCAGCAGGCGGCACCCCGGCAGCGGGTTGCCGGTGCTCGGTTGCGCGGCCACCACGCCGATGGGCAGCGGCATGTCCTCGCTGATGGGGACTTCGATGCTGAACATCGAACCGCGCCCCGGCCACGAACGCACCGCCACCGGATAACCGAGGACCTCGGCGATACGCTCGACAATCGCCAACCCCAGTCCCACTCCCTTGCGGTCGGCGGCGCGACCCACGTCCAGTTGATTGAACTCCAGGAAGATGGCGTCCAGACGGTCCGCCGCAATTCCGCGCCCGGTGTCCCACACCTCCAGGCGCAACCGCTCACCCCGGCGGCGGGCGCCCAGCAGGATGGTGCCCGCGCTGGTGTAACGGCAGGCGTTGCTGAGGAAGTTGCGCAGAATCCGCGTCACCAGCCGCAGGTCGGTGTTGATTGCGTAACGACCTGTATGCGCCCGCAGGTTCAGCCCGGACGCCGCGGCCACCGACTGGAACTCCGAGACCAAGGGTGCGAACAGTTCGTCGAGACGGTACAGGGCTATGTCCGGCTTGACCGCCGCTTGATCGAGCCGGGAAATGTCCAGCAGGTCGGTGAGCAAATCCTCGGCGCCCTCCAAGGCCTGGTGGGTGCGCTCCACCAACACGTGTTCGACGCTGGGCAAGTGGCGCTCGCGCAGGGTTGAAATCAGCAACCGCGCGGCGTTGAGGGGTTGCAGCAGGTCATGACTGGCGGCGGCAAGGTATTTGTCCTTGCTGCGGTTGGCGGCCTGGGCGGCATCCCGGGCATCGCGCAGGTCCTGTTCGATCTTCTCGCGCTGGGCGATTTGCTGTTGCAGGTTGCGGTTGGCTTCCAGCAACTCGTCAGTACGCGCCGCGACCCGCTGCTCCAATTCGTCGTTGAGGCGGATGTAGCGTTTGCGCTCGGCTTCCAGCTCGTCGAGGCGCGCGGTCAGTTCGGGGTAATGGCTCTTGCGCGCCGAGTGGTTGCCCAGCCCCAGCAGCCCGGCGAGTGCCCGTTGCTGATCGTCAGAGAGCTTCGCCATAGACGACCTCGACATCACGCTGGCTGGATTCACGCGGGTTGGTGAGGATGCACGGGTCGTGCATGGCGTGCTGCGACAGAAAGGGAATATCCGCCACTCGAATCCCATGCAGGCCGAGGGTTTCGTGGAAGCCGATCGCATGCTTCAAAGCGATCAAATGGTCCACCAGCCGGCCGCAGATTTGCCGGTGGTTGAGGCCCCGGCAATCAATGCCGAAGGTCTCGGCAATCACCTTGAAACGCTCCGGCGCCGCGCTGTAGTTGAACGCCACCACATGTTCCACCAGCACCGCGTTGCACAGGCCATGGGGCAGGTCGAGAAAGCCGCCAAGGCTGTGGGACATGGCATGCACCGCGCCGAGGATCGCGTTGGAAAACGCCAGCCCGGCCTGCATGCTGCCCAGCATGATTTTCTCCCGCAGGGCGATGTCGCCGGGGTTGGCGATCATCTGCACCAGGTTGCCATTGATCAGACGCATGGCCTCCAGCGCGTGGGGATCGGTCAACGGGCCGTGGCCGGTGGACACGAAGGCCTCGATGGCATGCACCAACGCATCGATGCCGGTACAGGCCGAGAGAAACGGGTCCATGCTCGCCGTGGTTTCCGGGTCGATCAGTGAGACATCGGGCACCACCGCCTTGCTGACGATGGAGAACTTCATGCGCTCCTGCTGGTTGGAAATGATCACGAACTGTGAGACATCCGCCGAGGAGCCAGCCGTGGTCGGGATCAGGATCAGCGGCGGGCTCGGCACGCGGATGGTGTCGACGCCTTCGAAGTCGAGGATGCTGCAGCCATGGGCGACCACGATGCCGATGGCCTTGCCGCAGTCCATCGGGCTGCCGCCGCCGACGGCGACGATCACGTCGCAATGGTTTTCACGGTAGACCTCGGCGCCGAGCATCACCTCTTCAACCCGAGGGTTGGGCGAAACGGCGGTGTACAGGCAGTAGTCGATGCCGATGGCTTGCAGGCTGGCCTCGACATCGGCCACCCAGCCCACAGCAACCACGCCGGGATCGCTGACCACCAGCACCTTGCGCGCGCCAAAGGTCTTGGCGTAGTTGCCTACGTTGTGCCGGCAGCCGGCGCCAAAGATGATTTCAGGGGAAACGAATTTACGCAGGAGACTCAGGTTCGGGCTCATTGGTAAGCCTGTTTTTATTATTCTGGAAGATGCGCTCCACACTAACCCATCCGGCACTGAATGCAATCAGACCAATGGGTAGCCCTGGAACCGCGACGCACGGCACGATCTACTACTTTGGTACTGATTCCCCTCTCTATCGTCGCATTCCCAAGGGATCGAGACTGGCATGTAATGGGCCCATGCGCGTATGGATTGGACCTGCTTGAATACGCAAAAATAATAAGGTGAACGTCCATGTACAAAATTCTGATTGCCGACGACCACCCACTGTTTCGCGAAGCGATCCACAGCGTCATCAGCGACGGGTTCCCGGGCAGCGAAGTGATGGAAACCGGCGACCTGGACAGCGCCCTGGCCCTGAGCCAGGAGCACGACGACCTGGATCTGATCCTGCTGGACCTGAACATGCCGGGCATGCACGGCCTCAATGGCCTGATCAACCTGCGCAACGAGTCGCCGACGATTCCGGTGGTGATCGTGTCTGCCGAGCAGGACAAGCAGGTCGTGCTGCAAGCCATCACCTATGGCGCGGTGGGGTTTATCACCAAGTCCTCGCCCAGGCTGCAGATGACCGAGGCGATCCAACAGATTCTCAACGGCAATGTGTATTTACCGCCGGACATTATTCGCAGCCAGAAAATCGGCGGACAACGGCGCATGAATGAGTGCCTGGGGCTTGCGCCGGAGCTGCTGCAAGCCCTGACCCGCAAGCAATTGCTGGTGCTGGAGCGGATGACCAAGGGCGACTCGAACAAGCAAATTGCCTATAGCCTGGAGATTGCCGAGACCACGGTGAAGGCCCATGTCTCGGCGATCCTGCGCAAATTGAATGTGCACAATCGGGTGCAGGCGATTCTCAGTGCCGGGGACATCGACTTCGGCGCCTACCTGCGGCGCTGATACCGCAATACCCGCAGGAGCGGGAGGTAGCCCGCATTTCAAGGCACCTGAATGAGGGCCCGAAACAGCATGCCCGCCGCCACCAGCACACACAGGGTGGCAAAACCCACCTGCAAGGTGCGCGCCTTGATCACCGAGCACAGGCGCCGCCCCGCCAGCATGCCGACAATGCTCGAACCGATAAACACCCAGCCCATCGGCTCGATACTGACCCCGGCATGAAACGCACCGACCACGCCGATCAACGAGATCAGGCTGATCACCATCAGCGAGGTGGCGACGATGCCGCGCATCTGTACATCGGTCAGTTGCTTGAACGCCGGCACGATCAGAAAGCCACCGCCCACCCCGAGCAAGCCCGAGACCGCACCGGTCACTGCCCCCAGGGCCGCCAGGGTGGCGGTGCATTTGGCGGTCCAGGAAAAGCGTCCGGTCTGTTGATCGAGCATGCAGTTCTTCTGGCCCCACGACGCGGTGCCGTGGTCGCTCGGCCCGGTCTCAAGCTTCTCCCGTTGCAGCATGCGCCAAGCCACCAGCACCATCAGCGCGCTGAACAGGCCCATCAGGACGTTCTCCGACATCTGGTGGGCGAAGAATACCCCCAGCGGCGAAAACAGCGCGCCAAGCAGCGCAATCAGCAGCGCCGCGCGGTAACGCACCAGGCCATGGCGCAAGCCATCGATAGCCCCCACGGCGGCGGCGGCACCCACCGCGAACAACGACACGGGTGCGGCCTGGGTCATGGTCAAACCCAATCCCAATACCAACGCCGGGACGCCCAGAATGCCGCCCCCGGCGCCGGTCAGGCCCATGACCAACCCCATCAACACGCCCAGAAAACTTGCCAGCAGCATAGGGTTGCCTCAATCCACCTTGGCCAGACGGGTCAGCCACTCGCGGCCCTTGAGCATGCCGTTCCAGTAGAACCACGGCAGGAAGCTCGCCTTGAGGAACCACGCCGAACGCCGCGCCACGGTCGGGTCGAGGGGAAAGGTCGGCAGCAGCTTGCCGCCATAGCCGAACTCGGCCAGTACCACCTTGCCCTTCTCCACGGTCAGCGGGCAGGAGCCATAGCCGTCGTACTTGAGGGGCAATGGCGCCTGTTTGCGCAGGGCCAGCAGGTTTTCCGCCACCACCACGATCTGCTTGCGCACGGCCGCTGCGGTCTTGGCGTTGGTGGTGGAGCACACATCGCCCAGGCCGAAGATGTGCGGGTAGCGCAGGTGTTGCAGGCTCTGGGGATTGACTTCGCACCAGCCGGCGGCGTCGGCCAAAGAGCTTTGGCGGATGAAGTCCGGGGAGACCTGCGGCGGGACGACGTGCAGCAGGTCGAAGGTTTTCTCTTCGACGCGCACATTGCCTTCGGCGTCCTTGATCTCGAACCAGGCCTTGCGCGCGGGGCCGTCGACCTTGATCAGGTTGGAGTTGAACGCCAGTTGCGCGGCGTACTTTTCAACGTACTTCATCAGTGGCGGGACGAAGGTCGCCACGCCAAACAAGGCGGCACCGGCCAGGTTGAATTCGACCTTGATGTTTTTCAGGTCACCCTGCTTGAGCCAGTGATCGCACGACAGGTACATGGCCTTTTGCGGGGCGCCGGCGCATTTGATCGGCATGGCCGGCTGGGTAAAGATCGCCTTGCCATGCTTGAGTTGCTGCACCAGCTGCCAGGTGTAGGCGGCGTGCTCGTAGCTGTAGTTGGACGTAACGCCATGCTGGCCAAGGGTCTCTGGCAAGCCTTCGATTTTTTCCCAGGCCAGGCGCAGGCCCGGGCATACGATCAGGTTTTTCCAGGTAACGCGCTGGCCGCTGTCGAGCACCAGGGTTTGCTCGTCAGGCAGTAATTCGCTGACGGCCGCCTGGATCCAGGTGACGCCGTTGGGCAGCACGTCGGCCATGGGGCGTACGGTCTTCTTGATGTCATAGGCGCCGCCGCCCACCAGGGTCCAGGCCGGTTGGTAGTAGTGGTGGTCGCGGGGTTCGATCAGGATGATATTCAGGTGCGGGTCGCGCTTGAGCAGGCTGGCCAGCAGGCCGATGCCTGCCGAGCCGCCACCGATGACAACGATATCGCCACTGATGGTAGGTCCCCAGTGTTGGTCGTTCATGGTCTATGGCCTTTCTTTTAAAAGTGCACACAAGGGTCGTTGCCGTACGGCGTCACGCCCAGCTTTTTATCACGGCGCCGCAATACAGCCCGGACAGCGTCTTCATCACTTGAATCACTTCATGGCTGGCCAGCCCGTAGAAAATGTATTTGCCTTCCCGACGGGTGGCCACCAGCCCTTCGTCCCGCAGGATGCCCAGCTGTTGCGACAGGGTTGGCTGGCGCACGCCGGTCATGGTTTCCAGCTCGCCGACGTTGCGTTCACCCTGGGTCAACTGGCAGAGAATCAACAGCCGGTCTTCATTGGCCAGGGCCTTGAGCAAGGCGCAGGCCTTGGACGCGGAAGCACGCAATTGCGCGACTTCGCCTTCACTCAGGTTCGATTCCATTTGCGTGGGGCTCTCTCTGTCACTTAAGCTCAAAACATTATGTGTAAACGTAAAGTGATTGTAACTACTTATTTGGGACAACCGTCATGCCAGCGTTGATTCAATCCTTTCTGGACGAGGCGTCGTCGACCTACACCTACGTCGTCTATGAAACGGACGGTGGCCCGTGCGCCATCGTTGATTCGGTGCTCAATTACGACCCGGCCTCCGGACGCACCGGCACTGGCCAGGCGGACAAGGTGGTCGCGTTTGTGCGCGAGCATGGCTTGCAGGTGCAGTGGTTGCTGGAAACCCATGCCCATGCGGATCACTTGTCGGCGGCGCCGTATTTGCGTCGGCAGCTGGGGGGCAAGATCGCGATTGGCGAGTCCATCAGCAAGGTACAGGGGGTGTTCAAGAACCTGTTCAACCTGGAGCCGGAGTTTCGGGTGGACGGGTCGCAGTTCGACCACCTGTTTGCGCCGGATGAGGTATTTCACATCGGCAACCTGAAGGCCCAGGCGCTGCACGTGCCGGGGCATACACCGGCGGACATGGCGTACCTGATCGATGACCAGTTGATTCTGGTGGGTGACACGCTGTTCATGCCGGATGTGGGCACGGCGCGCTGCGATTTTCCCGGTGGCGATGCGCGCCAGCTGTATGCGTCGATGCGCACGTTGTTGGCGTTCCCGCCGCAGACCCGGTTGTACGTGTGCCATGACTACCCGCCTGAGGGACGCGCCGCCAAGTGCCTGACCACAGTGGCTGAGCAACGGGCGGGGAATATTCATGTGCATGACGGGGTGGATGAGGCGGCGTTTGTCGAAATGCGCACCACTCGGGATGCCGGGTTGGGCATGCCGACGCTGTTGCTGCCGGCGATCCAGGTGAATGTGCGGGCCGGGGTGATGCCGCCGGCGGAGGACAATGGCGTGGTGTATCTGAAGATCCCGTTGAACCAGCTCTGACGGCGACCTAGTCGAAATGAGACGCCTTGGAGTGCGCCAGGCCTGACCAGAACGCGTCGATATCCTTGAATCCCCACTCTTCAGCAGTCTCGCGGCCGACAATCTTGTCGTGCTGTTCGGCCAGGTTCACCACGGCCTGAATGATCGGCAGCCGCGAGCGCGCCGAAAAGAACACTTTGACGACCGGCGCCAGCAAGGACTTGGGGTTTTGATCGATCACCACCCCGATCCGCCCACTTTCCAGGCGAACCAATGCGCCTACCGGGTAAATCCCCACGCACCGGACAAACGCCTGGAAGACTCGCCCATCAAAATGGCCTTTCCATTCCGCCATTTTCTGAATCGCCTCAGCCGGCCCCCAAGCCTGCTTGTAGGAGCGCTGCGACGTTATCGCATCGTAGACATCACACACCGCCCCCATCTGCGCGAACAGGCTGATCTGGCCCTGGACCAGCCCATGAGGATAGCCGTTGCCGTCACATTTTTCGTGGTGATGCAAACACACATCCAACACCAACGCGCTGATGTGCTCGCTGTTGCGTAACAGGTTCGCGCCATCGACGGGATGGTTGCGAACGATACTGAACTCAGCGTCGGTCAACGCTGAGGGCTTGTTCAAGATCGATTCGGGAATCACCATTTTTCCGACATCGTGGAACAGTCCGGCCATCCCCGCCTCCTGCACAAGGGCCGGCGACAAATCCAACTGGCGCGCCAATGAGATCATTAACCCGCACACGGCAACCGAGTGCATGTAGGTGTATTCATCGGCTTTTTTCAAGCGTGCCAGGCTGACCAACGCCTGGGGATGACGCAGCACCGAGAGGGAAATATCCTCCACCAGCCGGGTGACCTGGGCAGGGTCAATCGCCAGACCCATACGCAAATCGCTGAACATCTCGATGATCGCGCGCTTGGCAAAGGCGCAAACCTTTACCGCGCGAGCCACTTCACTTTTCATGTCCACCTGCGGCTCAACCGCGGGGCGTCGTAACTTCGCTGGCGTTTGCGTCGTCGACAGCGTTGGCGCCGGGTCGGCAGGTTTCACATCGCAACCCTTGTCGAGGTCTATCCACACCGCCTCGACCGACGAGGCCTGCAGCCGCTGCAAGTCGTCCGTGCTTAGCAGCAGAAAGTTACTCTTCCAAAAGTCATGGTCGATCCAGGAGCCTTCAAGCTTGTGGATGTACATGCCCAGGGTCGCTTGCCGCGCAGCAATACATTTCAACACACGCCCTCCCCCCTTGCGGACTCATGCGGTGATCAGTTAACGGCAAACTTTGAAACGATCTGCTTGAGGTCCACCGCCAATTTGGAAAGCTCGTGACTGGCAATGGAAGTCTGGCCTGCGGCCGACGAACTCTGGATGGACAAGTCACGAATGCTGATCAGGTTCTGGTCCACGGAGCGCGCCACGTGTGCCTGTTCCTCCGACGCCGTCGCAATCAGCAGGTTTTTTTCATTGATATCGGAGATGGCCTCGGTGATCTGGGTAATGGCCAGGCCTGCTTCATGGGCGATTTTCAAGGAGTCCACCGCTTCGCTGCGGTTCAGCGCCATGGACGACACCGCCTCGCTGGAGCAGGTCTGGATTTTCGCAATCATCTGCTCGATTTCCTGCGTGGACGTTTGCGTGCGATGGGCCAGTGCTCTCACTTCGTCAGCCACTACCGCAAAGCCGCGCCCTTGCTCACCGGCCCTTGCCGCTTCGATGGCCGCGTTCAGTGCGAGCAGATTGGTTTGCTCGGCAATGGAGCGGATGACCTCCACTACCTTCGCAATATCCTGCGCCTGCCTGGCCAAGCCTTCGACCTCCAGCCCGGTCTGCTGCACCGTGGCGCTCAACTTTTCAATCGAGGCAATGGTTTGAGTGACACGCTCCTGGCCGACTTTCGCGGAGCGTTGGGAATCCTGAGTGGACTGAGAGGCTGAAACAGCGTTCCGGGCGACCTCCTCAACGGCGGCAGTCATCTCATTGACCGCCGTCGCCGCCTGATCAGTCTCCATACTCTGGCGTTCAATACCCGCTGTAGACTCACGGGTGATCGAGCTCATTTCTTCCGCCGCCGAGGCCAACTGCCCGGAGGCTTCGGAAATATGCTGCAAGGTAGTTTTCAGGTTCACTTGCATGGCAGCGGTGGATTGCTGCAGCGCCGTCAGTTCATCCTTGCCATTAACGGCAATCGCCACGCGCAGGTCGCCCTTGGCGATCATGGCGGTCGACACGAGAAGCTCACGGACCGGTGTAAGGATGCTGCGGGTAAACAGGCTGGCCACTACGATCGTCAACAGCACTGAAATGATCATCAACCCCCAGGTAAACAGGCGAGTCGCCTTGTACTCGTTGTCGGCGGTTTTCACAACGTCCTGGGCCCCACGCTCGTTTAACGTAATCAGTTCATTGACCGAGTCCTGCACCTTGACGGCTAACGGACCTTGGACATCACGCAGATAATTTCCGAGCTGCTCGGTCGACGCCGTGGCAGAGAGCGCCAGAAACTCGTCGACCTTCTGGTTGTAACTTCGAATACCGCTGAGCACCTGGTCATACAGGATCCGCTCCTCAGGGCTGGACACCAGGGGTGCATAGCGCTCGGCAATCTGGTTCAGTTCTGATCGAACGCTTTGGACTTTATCCCGTGAGCTTTGATCATGCCGGGCGCTGTCTACGGAAAAACGCCGCAACTCCAGGCGCAGCTTATACAGGGCGGAATCGATCCTCCCACCCATCCGGATGCTCGGAAGCCAATTGGCTTCAATCTCGACCGTGGAAGAATAGACCGTATCGACTTTTACCAGCGTCATCCCCCCTTGTATGAGCAGCAGAATGCAAACTACTGCAAAACAAAGAGTGGTACGAAGATTTAATCCCAAGGATCTCATCGACATAGGGATTCACCTTTTTTAGAAAATTAGTTAGGAGGCTTAAGGCTACTAATGTGTTTAGTCGGCTGTGAAAAATATGTGATCGCCATTTATTATTGGCCAGCAAAATAAAATCCGAAGTTTTACGTTAGTTGGCTAACAAACCAAACTCACCCGCCCGAACACCGCGGGATACCTGGAATCAATCGGCCTGGGCCTTTTCATTCATCAGCGAATACATCGCATCACAGGACCGATCACAATTCCTCCCCACGGTTTCCAGATGGCGCATTAACGAAGCTCTGATCTCAGGCGACAAGTCAGTTACTTTTCCGATCAACGCAGCCATATCCTCCAGTGCAGCGACTATGGAGAGCTGAGTTAGATTAAAGTCGTAGAGCGCGCGGCACATTAATTGCTGACTGTCCATGACGTGTCCCGCTATTTAAAAAGAAAGCTTAGCAGGTACTTTGGAGCCCCCCGATAAAACACCAATTTATATTGTCAGGCTTCAATCTTAAAAGACGGCGCGGGCAGCCGCCGTAGACCTCGCGTCAGACCATCAAGCCACCCGGCGGGAGCGGCAGCGCCGTCTTGTAGCGCACTTGCTTGAGCGCGAAGCTCGACCGGATATTCGCCACACCCGGCACCTTGGTCAAAAAATCCATCATGAAGCGCTCCAAAGACTGGATGGTCGGCACCAGCACCCGAATCAAATAGTCGGGATCGCCAGCCATCAGGTAGCACTCCATCACTTCGGGACGATCCGAAATCGCCCCTTCAAATTGCTGCAACGCCAGCTCGTTCTGCTTTTCCAGGCTGACGTGGATGAACACGTTGACGTGCAACCCCAGCAGGTCGGCGTCCAGCAGTGTCACCTGGTCGCGAATCAGCCCTAGTTCCTCCATCGCCTTCACTCGGTTGAAACACGGCGTGGGCGACAGGTTGACCGAGCGGGCCAGGTCGGCGTTGGTGATGCGGGCGTTCTCCTGAAGGGCGTTCAGAATGCCGATATCGATACGGTCCAGTTTGCGCATGAGACAAAACCACCTGTTTATTATGTTTATGCAGTTTTTTTATCCCCAAATGATCTGCAACGCAACGAAACAGAGATAAATATTCTCCTGCCGCGAGCCTATGATTGTTGTAGGACAAGATTTCTTCTACCCGAAGACGGACTGTCAGCTACCGCGCCCACTACAAGAAATTCACAAGATAGAGCGTAGAAAGCCATGACTCAGCAGTATGAACCACTGCGCCTGCACGTCCCTGAACCCTCAGGCCGCCCAGGCTGCAAGACCGACTTTACCTACCTGCGCCTGACTGACGCAGGCACGGTGCGCAAACCCCCAATTGACGTAGAACCCGCCGACACCGCCGACCTGGCCAAGGGCCTGATTCGCGTGCTCGACGATCAGGGCCAGGCCCTCGGCCCGTGGGCCGAAGGCGTGCCGGTGGAGATTCTGCGCAAGGGCATGCGTGCCATGCTCAAGACGCGGATCTTCGACAACCGCATGGTGGTCGCCCAGCGTCAGAAAAAAATGTCGTTCTACATGCAAAGCCTCGGCGAAGAAGCCATCGGCAGCGCCCAAGCCCTGGCCTTGAACATCGACGACATGTGCTTCCCGACCTACCGCCAGCAAAGCATCCTGATGGCCCGCGAAGTGCCGCTGGTGGACCTGATCTGCCAACTGTTGTCCAACGAGCGCGACCCGCTCAAGGGCCGCCAGTTGCCGATCATGTACTCGGTAAAAGACTTCGGCTTCTTCACGATTTCCGGCAACCTCGCCACCCAATTCGTACAGGGCGTGGGCTGGGGCATGGCCTCGGCGATCAAGGGCGATACCAAGATTGCCTCGGCCTGGATCGGCGACGGCGCCACCGCTGAATCCGACTTCCACACCGCCCTCACCTTCGCCCACGTGTACCGGGCGCCCGTCATCCTTAACGTAGTGAACAACCAGTGGGCGATCTCCACCTTCCAGGCCATCGCCGGCGGTGAAGCCACGACCTTTGCCGGACGCGGCGTAGGTTGCGGCATCGCCTCCCTGCGGGTGGACGGCAACGACTTTGTCGCGGTGTACGCCGCCTCCGCCTGGGCCGCCGAACGTGCCCGCCGCAACCTGGGGCCAACCCTGATCGAGTGGGTGACCTACCGTGCCGGCCCGCACTCCACTTCCGATGACCCGTCCAAATACCGTCCCGCCGACGACTGGAGCCACTTCCCGCTGGGCGACCCGATTGCCCGCCTCAAGCAGCACCTGATGCGCATCAACCAGTGGTCCGAAGAGGAACATGCGGCGGTCAGTGCGGAGCTTGAAGCCGAAGTGATCAAGGCCCAGAAAGAAGCCGAACAGTACGGCACCCTGGCCGGTGGCCAGATTCCAAGCGCCGCGACCATGTTCGAAGACGTTTATAAAGAGATGCCGGAGCACTTGAAGCGCCAGCGTCAAGAGTTGGGGATCTGACATGAACGATCACAACAACAATATCCAGCTGGAAACCGCCATGACCACCACGACCATGACCATGATCCAGGCCTTGCGCTCGGCCATGGATGTGATGCTTGAGCGAGACGACAATGTGGTGGTGTTCGGCCAGGACGTCGGTTACTTCGGCGGCGTGTTCCGTTGCACCGAAGGCTTGCAGAACAAGTACGGTACCTCGCGGGTGTTCGACGCGCCGATCTCCGAAAGCGGAATCGTCGGCGTGGCGGTCGGCATGGGCGCCTATGGTCTGCGGCCGGTGGCCGAGATTCAGTTCGCCGACTACGTGTACCCCGCCACCGACCAGATCATTTCCGAAGCGGCCCGCCTGCGTTATCGCTCGGCCGGCCAGTTCACTGCACCGCTGACCATGCGCATGCCGTGCGGCGGCGGCATCTACGGCGGCCAGACCCACAGCCAGAGTATTGAAGCGGTGTTCACCCAGGTCTGCGGCCTGCGCACGGTGATGCCGTCCAACCCGTACGACGCCAAGGGCCTGCTGATCGCTTCCATCGAAAACGATGACCCGGTGATCTTCCTCGAACCCAAGCGCCTGTATAACGGCCCGTTCGACGGCCACCACGACCGCCCGGTAACCCCGTGGTCGAAGCACCCGCAAGCGCAAGTGCCGGACGGTTACTACACCGTGCCGCTGGACGTGGCCGCCATTGCCCGCCCGGGCAAGGATGTGACTATCCTCACCTACGGCACCACCGTATATGTGTCGCAAGTTGCCGCTGAAGAAACCGGCATCGATGCCGAAGTCATCGACCTGCGCAGCCTCTGGCCGCTGGACCTGGAAACCATCGTCAACTCCGTGAAAAAAACCCGTCGCTGCGTGATCGTTCACGAAGCCACCCGTACCTGCGGGTTCGGCGCCGAGCTGGTGGCGCTGGTGCAGGAGCATTGCTTCCACTACCTGGAAGCGCCGATCGAGCGCGTCACCGGTTGGGACACCCCCTACCCGCACGCGCAAGAGTGGGCGTATTTCCCTGGCCCGACCCGAGTGGGCGCGGCTTTGCATCGGGTTATGGAGGTCTGAATGGGCACGCACGTTATCAAGATGCCGGACATCGGCGAAGGCATCGCAGAAGTTGAATTGTCGGCGTGGCACGTCAAGGTCGGCGACCTGGTAGTAGAAGACCAGGTGCTGGCGGACGTGATGACCGACAAGGCCATGGTGGACATTCCTTCGCCGGTGCACGGCAAGGTGATTTCCCTCGGCGGCGAGCCGGGGGAAGTCATGGCGGTGGGCAGTATTTTGATCAGTATCGAGGTGGAAGGCGCGGGCAATACCAAGGAGTCGGCGCTGTCGGCGGTGGTTGAAAAGGTCGCGCCAACATCTGCTCCGGCACCGAAAGTCGAAGCCAGGGCCGCACCCGTGGTTGAAACCAAACCTGCCGCCAACCCTGCGGTGGCGGTTGCGCAAGCGCCCGTGGCCCGCGAGGCCGATGACCGCCCGCTGGCCTCCCCGGCCGTGCGCAAACATGCGCTGGATGCTGGCATCCAGCTACGACTGGTCCAGGGCTCCGGCCCGGCCGGCCGGATTCTGCATGAAGATCTGGACGCTTACTTGCTCCAGGGTCCGGCGAAAAATTCCGGTGCCTCCAACCCGTACGCCGAACGCAACGACGAGCAGCAAATTCCGGTGATCGGCATGCGCCGCAAGATCGCCCAGCGCATGCAGGACGCCACCCGGCGTGCCGCGCATTTCAGCTACGTCGAAGAAATCGACGTCACCGCCCTCGACGAGTTGCGCGTGCACCTCAACGAGAAACACGGCGCCACCCGGGGCAAGCTGACGCTGTTGCCGTTTCTGGTGCGGGCGATGGTCGTCGCATTGCGCGACTACCCGCAGATCAACGCGCGTTATGACGACGAAGCCCAGGTCATCACCCGCCTCGGCGCGGTGCATGTGGGCGTCGCCACCCAGAGCGATGTCGGCCTGATGGTGCCGGTGGTACGTCACGCCGAAGCCCGCGACCTGTGGGGCACGGCGCAAGAGATCAATCGGTTGGCGAATGCGGCGCGCAATGGCAAGGCCAGTCGCGATGAGCTGTCGGGTTCGAGCATTACCCTGACCAGCCTGGGCGCATTGGGCGGGATCGTCAGCACGCCGGTGCTGAACCTGCCGGAAGTGGCCATCGTCGGGGTCAACCGCATTGTCGAGCGGCCGATGGTGATCAAGGGCCAGATCGTAATCCGCAAGATGATGAACCTCTCCAGCTCCTTCGATCACCGGGTGGTCGATGGCATGGACGCGGCGCAATTCATCCAGGCCATTCGTGGCCTGCTCGAACAACCCGCCAGCCTGTTCCTGGAGTAACCCATGTCTCAAACATTGCACACCACGCTACTGATTATCGGCGGCGGGCCTGGCGGTTACGTGGCAGCGATTCGCGCCGGCCAACTGGGCATCCCGACCATTCTGGTGGAAGGCCAGGCGTTGGGCGGCACCTGCCTGAATATCGGCTGTATTCCGTCGAAGGCGCTGATCCATGTCGCCGAACAGTTCCAGCAAACCGTGCACCACAGCCAGGGCTCACCGCTGGGCATCGACGTCGATGTGCCGACCCTGGACATCGGCAAAAGCGTGGAATGGAAAGACGGCATCGTTGACCGCCTGACCACCGGCGTTGCCGCGCTGCTGAAAAAACACAAGGTCCAAGTCATTCATGGCTGGGCCAAGGTTATCGATGGCAAGACCGTCGACGTCGGCGACCAGCGCATCCAGTGCGAACACCTGCTGCTGGCCACCGGCTCGAAAAGTGTCAACTTGCCGATGCTGCCGATTGGCGGGCCGATCATCTCCTCCACCGAAGCCCTGGCGCCGAAACGCATCCCTAAACGCTTGATCGTGGTGGGTGGCGGCTACATTGGCCTGGAGCTGGGGATTGCCTATCGCAAGCTTGGTGCCGAGGTCAGTGTGGTTGAGGCTCAGGACCGGATCCTGCCGGCCTACGACGCCGAACTGACCCAACCGGTGGCCGAATCCCTTAAGCAACTGGGGGTGAAGGTGTTCCTGAAACACAGCGTCACCGGTTTTGAGAACAATACCCTCCAAGTGCGCGACCCCAGCGGCGAGACGCTGTCGCTGGAAACCGACCAGGTGTTGGTTGCCGTTGGTCGCAAACCCAATACCCAGGGCTGGAACCTTGAAGCCTTGAACCTGGACATGAACGGCTCGGCGATCAAGATCGACAGCCGTTGCCAGACCAGCATGCGCAACGTGTGGGCCATCGGCGACCTCAGCGGTGAACCGATGCTCGCTCACCGCGCCATGGCCCAGGGCGAAATGGTGGCCGAACTGATCAGCGGTAAATCCCGCGAATTCAACCCGGCCGCAATCCCGGCGGTGTGCTTCACCGACCCGGAACTGGTGGTGGTCGGCAAGACCCCGGACGAGGCCAAGGCCGCCGGGCTGGACTGCATCGTGTCGAGCTTCCCGTTCGCCGCCAATGGCCGGGCCATGACCCTGGAGTCAAAAACCGGCTTCGTGCGGGTAGTGGCGCGCCGCGACAATCACCTGATCGTGGGCTGGCAGGCGGTGGGCGTGGGCGTCTCGGAATTGTCCACGGCCTTCGGCCTGAGCCTGGAAATGG
Source organism: Pseudomonas sp. PAMC 26793 (assembly GCF_000313235.1). Taxonomy (NCBI): domain Bacteria; kingdom Pseudomonadati; phylum Pseudomonadota; class Gammaproteobacteria; order Pseudomonadales; family Pseudomonadaceae; genus Pseudomonas; species Pseudomonas sp. PAMC 26793. The sequence continues at coordinate 106,529 of NZ_AMXG01000026.1, read as the reverse complement.
GATCACGCCTGGAAGACGTGGCGGGCACCATCCACGCCCACCCGACCCTCGGCGAAGCGGTACAGGAAGCGGCGCTGCGGGCCCTGGGGCATGCATTGCATCTATAAAAGGGCGAAGTTCAAATGTGGGAGCGGGCTTGCTCGCGAAAGCGGTGAATCAGCACCGAATGCATCGAATGACACGCCGCATTCGCGAGCAAGCCCGCTCCCACACAAGCCAAGAATGAAGTATTGTTGCGCCCATCCAGAAATAAACCATAAGCCTGCCTTCGACCAGGCGGTTGACAAAAGATAGAGGGTGTCATGGGTAACGAAAGCATCAATTGGGACAAGCTGGGTTTTGACTACATCAAGACCGACAAGCGTTTCCTCCAGACCTGGAAAGACGGCGAGTGGCAAAAAGGCACCCTGACCGACGACAACGTGCTGCACATCAGCGAGGGCTCCACCGCCCTGCACTACGGCCAGCAATGCTTTGAAGGCCTCAAGGCCTACCGCTGCAAGGACGGTTCGATCAACCTGTTCCGTCCGGACCAGAACGCCGCGCGCATGCAGCGCAGCTGTGGTCGCCTGCTGATGCCACAAGTGCCGACCGACGCCTTTATCGAAGCCTGCAAGGAAGTGGTCCGCGCCAACGAGCGGTTCATCCCGCCGTACGGCACCGGCGGCGCGCTGTACCTGCGCCCGTTCGTGATCGGCACCGGTGACAACATCGGCGTGCGTACCGCGCCGGAGTTCATCTTCTCGATCTTCTGCATCCCGGTGGGCGCCTACTTCAAGGGCGGCCTGACCCCGCACAACTTCCTGATCTCCGGTTACGACCGTGCAGCGCCCAACGGCACCGGCGCAGCCAAGGTCGGTGGCAACTACGCCGCCAGCCTGATGCCCGGTTCCCTGGCGAAAAAAGCCAACTTCGCCGACTGCATCTACCTCGACCCGGCCACCCACTCGAAAATCGAAGAAGTCGGCTCGGCCAACTTCTTCGGGATCACCCACGACAACAAGTTCGTCACCCCGAACTCGCCGTCGGTGTTGCCAGGCATCACCCGCCTGTCGCTGATCGAACTGGCCAAATCCCGCCTGGGCCTGGAAGTGGTTGAAGGCGACGTGCTGATCGACAAGCTGTCGGACTTCAAGGAAGCCGGCGCCTGCGGTACCGCCGCCGTGATCACCCCGATCGGCGGCATCGAGTACAAAGACAAGCTGCACGTGTTCTACAGCGAAAAAGAAGTCGGCCCGGTCACCCAGAAGCTCTACAAAGAGCTGACTGGCGTGCAGTCCGGCGACGTTGAAGCGCCTGAGGGTTGGATCGTCAAGGTCTAAGCAACACTGCAAAACCAAACTGTGGGAGCGGGCTTGCTCGCGAATACGGAGTGTCAGTCGACAGATTTATTGACTGATCCACCGCATTCGCGAGCAAGCCCGCTCCCACATTTGATTTCAGCGTGTGGAAAACCGAAGTTCAGACTTTATCCATCGGGATGTTTTCCAGGATCTTCTTGCCCATGCTGATCCGCGGCTCAGCGCCATAACCCAACGCCTCATAAAACCCCATCACCGCATCATTGCCGCTGGTGATCTGCAAGTTGATCTTCATGCAGCCCAACGCCGTCAGCGCCTGCTCCGCATGCCGCACCAGCGAAGCGCCCAGGCCCTGGCGGCGATAATCATTATGCACCGCCACCGAATACAGCCAGCCACGATGTCCGTCGTAGCCGGCGAGAATGGTGCCGATCACCACCTTTTTGTCGGTGGCCACGAAGAACAACCCATCGTTGACCGCCAGCTTCTTGTCGATCGCCAAGCCCGGCAGGTTGTGCGCCGCGTCATAACCAAATACCGCCTGCCATAGCGCTACCACCTGCGCCCGATGCGCACGGTCCCGATAGGCGCCGATGGGATGACGGGATGACAACCCCTTCTCCATCACCAGCGTGCGCTCATTGCCATGGTAGACATCGCGCACCGTGTGGAACCCCAGCTTGGTGTAGAACGGCTCGGCCGTGAGCGAAGATGGCACATGCAGCGTGGTCACTCCCGCTTCCCGGGCGCGCAACTCGAGTTCAATCATCAGCAGGCGCCCGATGCCCTGCCCTTGCAGCGCCGGATTGACGAACACCGAACGCACCACATTGCCATCGAGGGCCGCTGTCGCGACGATGACTTTATCTTGCGTCGCCACCAGCACCGTTCGGCGAGCGAGCAACCCCAGCACCGCCTCGGGGGTAAAGTTGCTCGCCACCCGCGCAATCACATCAGCCGGATAATCCCGGGCATTGCTGTCATGCAGGGCCGCCAGAATGACCTGGCTGATGCCCTCGGCATCGGTGGGTTGGGCGAGACGAACTTCAGTGGGCATGGTTTCTCCATCCAGACAAAAATACCTCAGGCAACACAATACCAATGTGGGAGCGGGCTTGCTCGCGAAGGCGGTGTATCAGCCACCGAATTTATTAACTGACCCACCGCTTTCGCGAGCAAGCCCGCTCCCTCATTTTGATCTCCACTCACCTCCACAGCCGATTCGGCTGCACCACCCCACTTTTCAGCTTTCCCGGCTGGGCCGCCCCCTCACTTCAGCCGGGATTCTTCCTTCACACCGCACAAAATAGCCTCACTGCCCAACCCATGGACCCGTGCACCCATGCAAACCACCAACACCGTCCTGATGATCCGCCCGGCGCACTTCGCCTTTAACCCGGACACCGCGATCAACAACCGCTTCCAGCGCGCGCCCCTCGACCCGTTGGCCGCACAGCACAAAGCGCTGGAAGAGTTCGACGGCTACGTCGACACCCTGCGCCACCACGGCGTGGAAGTGCTGGTGGTACAAGACACCCCGGCGCCCCACACCCCGGATTCGATCTTCCCCAACAACTGGTGGAGCAGCCACGCCGACGGCAGCCTGGTGCTGTACCCGATGGAAGGCCGGAACCGACGACTGGAGCGCGACAAGGGCGTGCTGCAAGTACTGGAGCAGCGCTTCGCAATCACAAACACCATCGACTTCAGCCACCTCGAACAACAGAACATGTTCCTCGAAGGCACCGGCAGCATGGTCCTCGACCGCCAGCACCGCATCAGCTACGCCTGCCATTCCGGGCGTACCCATCAGGACGCCCTGCGCCAGTTCGCCGAACGCCTGGACTACCAACTCTGCGTATTCCACGCCGTCGACCGCCACCACGCGCCGATCTATCACAGCAACGTGATGATGAGCGTCGGCCGCGACCTTTCCGTGGTGTGCCTGCAAGCCCTGCCCGATGACCGCGAGCGCCAGGCCCTGGAACGCTCCCTGCGGGACACCGGCAAAGACATCGTCGCCCTGGACTTCGACCAGCTGGAAGCCTTCGCCGGCAACATGCTGGAAGTCCACGACCGCGACGGCCAGCCGCTGCTGGTGATGTCGGCCAGCGCCTGGGGCTCGCTCAAGCCCGCCCAGCGCCAGCATGTGGAACGCCACACCCGGCCGGTGGTGGTGAACATCGACAACATCGAACGCATCGGCGGCGGCAGTGCCCGCTGCATGTTGGCCGAAGTGCATCTGCCAACCCGCCCCTCATTTCAATAAGGAGTCTTCCCATGACCCGCTATATCGACGTCAACGACTTGAGCTACCTGGTTTCGCAAAAAGGCCTGCAAACCTGCATCACCGAGATGGCCGAGTACATCCGCGCCGACTACCTGCGCTGGCAGGACTTTGAAAAATGCGCGCGCCTGGCCAACCACTCCCCCGAGGGCGTGATCGAGCTGATGCCGGTGTCCGACGCCTCGCTGTACGCCTTCAAATACGTGAACGGCCACCCGAAAAACACCCAGAGTGGCATGCTTACGGTGATGGCCTTCGGCGCCCTGGGCGATGTGGACACCGGCAAACCGGTACTGCTGGCGGAAATGACCCTGACCACCGCGATCCGCACCGCCGCCACCTCGGCCCTGGTAGCGCGCTACCTGGCCCGGGACAACAGCCGCAGCATGGCGTTGATCGGCAACGGCTCCCAGAGCGAATTCCAGGCCCTGGCCTTCCACGCCGTGCTGGGTATCAATGAGATCCGCTTGTTCGACATCGACGCCAAGGCCACCGCCAAGCTGGCCGCCAACCTCAAAGCCTTCCCGGCGATCAAGGTGGTCCTGGCGGGCAGCGTCGCCGAAGCCGTAAAAGGTGCCGACATCGTCACCACCGTCACCGCCGACAAAGCCTACGCCACCATCCTCACCGACGAGATGATCGAACCCGGCATGCACCTTAATGCCGTCGGCGGCGACTGCCCGGGCAAGACCGAGCTGGACCGACGAATCGTCGAACGTGCCCGTGTGATCGTCGAGTACGAACCCCAGAGCCGCATCGAAGGCGAAATCCAGCACATGCCGGACGATTCGCCGGTCACCGAACTGTGGCAAGTGATCAACGGCCAGGCCCCGGGCCGTGAAAATGCGCGCCAGGTCACCCTGTTCGACTCGGTGGGTTTTGCCATCGAGGACTACTCCGCCCTGCGTTACGTGCTGGACGTGGCCAAGGCGCTGGACGTGGGCAGCGAACTGGAACTGGTACCGGACCTGGCCGACCCCAAAGACCTGTTTGCCCGCCTGGCACAAGCACCGGCCGCACAGCAGAAAAAGCGTGCCTGAGACCGCTCTGGCCTGCTGCTTTGCGTGAGCGGCAGGCCGGAAAAACCTCACCGACAAGCCGATTTAGCGGGTACGACAGCCGTTTCCGCTGTAGCTCGCGTTTTAACAGCACATTCCGCGCGCCGCGGCGGGGGTAAACGACACAAAAAACGCACCATCTTGAAGCATTCTCTCTGACAACAAACAGCCCAATGTGGCGAGGGAGCTTGCTCCCGCTGGAGTGCGTAGCACTCCCAGGATTTTGAGGCCGCTACGCAACCCAGCGGGATCAACCTCCCTCACCACAAAAGCCTCTACACCTTAGCGTCCCGTTTTCTACTGCCCTGACATCAATTACAAAATATAGGGAATACACATGACTCCGCTCCGATCGTTTTTCGCTGCGCTGCTCCTGCCATTGGCCGCCACCGCTGCCCAGGCTCAGGAATGGAAAGAAATCCGCTTTGGGGTCTTCCCCGAATACCCACCGTTTGAATCCGTCGCCGCCGACGGCAGCCTGCAAGGTTTCGACATCGACCTGGGCAACGCCATCTGCGCCAAGCTTGAAGTCAAATGCGTGTGGGTCCACAACGAATTCGACGGCATGATCCCGGCCCTGCGCGCCCGCAAGTTCGACGCCATCATGTCCTCCATGGCCGTGACGCCGGCCCGCCAGAAAGTCATCGACTTCAGCGACCGCCTGTTCCTCAGCCCGACCTCGGTGATCACCCGCAAAAGCGCCGACTTCGGCGACACCCCCGAATCCCTGAAAGGCAAACAGGTCGGCGTGCTGCAAGGCTCGCTGCAGGAAGCCTACGCCCGTGCACACCTGGCCAAGCTGGGCGCGCAAATCAAGGCGTACCAGTCCCAGGAGCAGAACTACGCCGACCTGCAAAACGGTCGCCTCGACGCTACCCTGACCGACAAGCTCGAAGCCCAGCTCAACTTCCTGTCCAAGCCTGAAGGCGCCGACTTCAAGACCGGCCCGGCCTTCAAGGACCCGACCCTGCCGCTCGACATCGCCATGGGCCTGCGCAAGAACGACAAGGACCTGGTGGAGCTGATCAACAAAGGCATCGCCGCTGTCCAGGCCGATGGCACCTACGCACAGATCCAGAAGAAATACTTCGGCGATCAGGACATCTACAACGAGTAACGCCTCCTGTGGGAGCGAGCTTGTGTGGGAGCGGGCTTGCTCGCGAAAGCGGTGGGTCAGTCACACACGTATTGACTGAAACTCTGTCTTCGCGAGCAAGCCCGCTCCCACACAAGCTCGCTCCCACAGTAAAACTCTGCGCTCCATCGAGATACTTCCCGTGAATGAACTCCTCAACTTGCAAGGCTTCGGCCCACTGCTGGCTCAGGGTGCCTGGATGACGGTCAAGCTGGCGTTCCTGGCGCTGCTGCTGAGCCTGTCCCTGGGACTGATCGCCGCCGCCGCCAAGCTCTCCAGCGTCAAACTGCTGCGGGTCCCGGCCACGCTCTACACCACGCTGATCCGCAGCGTGCCGGACCTGGTACTGATCCTGCTGATTTTCTACAGCCTGCAACTGTGGCTCAACGACCTGAGTGAAATGCTCGGCTGGGCTTACTTCGAAATCGACCCGTTCACCGCCGGTGTCATCACCCTCGGGTTTATCTACGGTGCGTATTTCACCGAGAACTTTCGCGGGGCAATTCTCAGCGTGCCCGTCGGCCAGCTGGAAGCCGCCACCGCCTACGGCCTGAGCCGCTGGCAGCGCTTTCGCCTGGTGCTTTTCCCGCAACTGATGCGCTTTGCCCTGCCGGGCCTGGGCAATAACTGGCTGGTGCTGCTCAAGTCCACGGCGCTGGTGTCGATCATCGGCCTGTCGGACCTGGTGAAGGCCGCGCAAAACGCCGGCAAGACCACCAATGACCCGCTGTATTTCCTGATCCTCGCGGGCCTGGTGTACCTGGTGATCACCACCCTCTCCAACCGCATCTTCAAACGCCTGGAACGGCGCTACAACGTCGGCATCAAGGGGATGGCGCGATGATCGAACTGATCCAGCAATACGGCCTGGCCTACCTGTTCACCGATGGCAACGGCTTTTCCGGCGTGGCCATGACCCTGTGGCTGTTCATTATCTCGGTGGTGCTGGGCTTCTTCCTGTCGATCCCGCTGGCGATCGCGCGGGTGTCGGACCACTTCTGGGTTCGCTGGCCGGTGGAGGTCTACACCTACCTGTTTCGCGGCACGCCGCTGTATATCCAGTTGCTGATTTGCTACACCGGCCTCTACGGCCTGGAGGTGGTGCAGGACAACGCCCTGCTCAACCAGTTTTTCCGCAATGCGCTGAACTGCACGCTGCTGGCCTTTGTGCTGAACACGTGCGCCTACACCGTGGAAATCTTTGCCGGGGCGATCCGCAACATCCCCCACGGCGAAATCGAGGCCGCCAAGGCCTACGGCCTGCACGGCTGGCGCCTGAAGCTGTTTGTGGTGGTGCCCGCCGCGCTGCGCCGTGCACTGCCGGCCTACAGCAACGAAATGATCCTGATGCTGCACGCCACCTCCCTGGCGTTCACCGCCACCATCGCCGACATCCTCAAGGTTGCCCGCGACGCCAACGCCGAGACGTTCCTGACGTTCCAGGCCTTTGGCATCGCGGCCCTGTTGTACATGCTGCTGTCCTTTGCACTGGTGGGCCTGTTTCGACTGGCCGAACGTCGCTGGATGCGTTTTCTTGTTCCTACCCGAGGCTAACCCATGAATCAGTCCGCGCAGGCCCTGGCCGCTTATCCCACCGATGTACGCCCCGCTACCCAGCAGGTCGCCGTGGCCGAAAATGCCAACGTCAAACTCCAGGTCGAAGGCCTGTACAAACGCTATGGCGAGCACGAGGTGCTCAAGGGCGTCTCGCTGAACGCGCGCAATGGCGACGTGATCAGCCTGATCGGCGCCAGCGGCTCCGGCAAAAGCACGATGCTGCGCTGCATCAACTTCCTCGAACAGCCGGACGCGGGGGTCATCACCCTCGATGGCATCAGTATCGAAATGCAGCCAGGCCGCGCCGGCACCCGCGCGCCGCACCAGGCGCAATTGCAGAACCTGCGCACCCGCCTAGCCATGGTGTTCCAACACTTCAACCTGTGGAGCCACATGACCGTGCTGGAAAACATCACCATGGCCCCGCGCCGGGTGCTGGGGGTCAGCGCCGCCGAGGCGGAAAAACGCGCCCGCCTGTACCTCGACAAGGTCGGCCTGCCGGGCCGGGTGGCGGATCAATACCCGGCCTTCCTCTCCGGTGGTCAGCAACAGCGCGTGGCCATCGCCCGGGCCCTGGCGATGGAACCGGAGATCATTCTGTTCGACGAACCCACCTCGGCTCTCGACCCTGAACTTGTAGGAGAAGTCCTTAAAGTCATACAGACGTTGGCGGAGGAAGGTCGTACCATGCTCATGGTCACCCACGAAATGGGCTTTGCCCGCCAGGTGTCCAGCCAAGTGCTGTTCCTGCACCAGGGCCGCGTAGAGGAGCAAGGCGGAGCCGAAATCCTCGACCAGCCGAACAGCGAACGCTTGCAGCAATTTCTTTCCAACCGATTGAAGTGAACACCACACACCATGGATACCAAGGCCACCGGACCGAACGCCTCACCTGTGCTGGACCGCATCGATGAAGCCATCATCGACGTGTTACGGCACCAGGGACGCATCACCTACGAAAAACTCTCGTCGCTGGTGCACCTGACGCCCAGGCCGTGCCTGGAGCGGGTGCGCAAGCTGGAGCGACGCGGGGTCATCCGGGGTTATGGGGCGATCATCGACGTGCAGATGGTTTCGCCGGGGCTGTCACTGCTGGTACTGGTGGCCCTCTCCAACCAGAGCGGGCGCTCGGCGCAGAAGGCGTTCGAGGCCTGCGTCAAAGCCTGCCCGCAAGTGTTCGAGTGCCAGTTGATCAGCGGGCCGTTCGACTACAGCCTGCGCATGCGCTGCCGGGACATGGAGCACTATCGGGTGTTGACGGAAACCTGGTTGAACAATGATGAATTGCACATCGATAAGTTGGTGGCGCATCCGGAATTGGCGGTCGTAAAAAACACCGCGACCGAACTGGCCTGAACTCGTCCCTACAGGCAATAGAGATCAAAATGTGGGAGCGGGCTTGCTCGCGAATGCGGTGTATCAGTCGCTGGATGTGCTGCTGACACACCGCATTCGCGAGCAAGCCCGCTCCCACATTTAACCGTGCCCGCTTGAAATCCGCTTGCCTGGACGCGCCCCAATCATCTTCGCCTGCCCATCCCGCTGCTTGCCCGTACGCGCCTCGCTGATCAACCCTGGAATCAACTTGCCTTCCGGCAAATTTTTCCAGAACCGACTCGGCAAATGCCCTTCCATCACCTTGGGATTCAACCGCGCCGGGTTAAAGATATGGCTGTAGTACGTCAGCCACATCGCACTGTGGGGATCCTCGACATTCTGCGCCAACGCCTGCCATTCCACTGGGCATTGCCGCCGATGAATCAACTGCTCCCCGTCGTAATAAACCCCGTCCAGGGGCGTCGCGATCATCCAGCGATGACGCCCCATGCGCCCGACAAAATGCTGGCTGGCCACCTTCAAGATATCGTGGGCCGGCTCATGCCACGCCACGTACTCCGGTAACTCCGGCCCAGCCTCTGCGGGCAATGCGATAAACCGCACAAACGCATGCAGGTGATGAGCCTCGCGCTGCACCTGCTTGATCCGCCGCTGCAACTCACTGCCCAGCTTGTCTCCCGACATCATCGCCGTACGGTCCCCATGGCTGACGCGCCATAACACCTCATACAACAGGCTCCAGCGCTGTTCACCGTGATAACACGCGGCAGACTCCAGCAGCTCCAGCAGCGCCTTGGGAATCCGCGCCTGGAACGGCCCGCACTCGGCCGGGTACTGCTCGTCCGTGGCAAACAGGTCCGCCACCTCGGCCACGCCCCAACTCACGTGGCTGGGGTCAATCTGATGGCTGAGCAGCCAGCGCGCCTGCTCGCGCCAGGTGCTGAACAGGTTGTCGCATTCCAGGCTGATCATCCCCACAGCCCCATTTGTTGCGGCTGCGGACGGTCGCGCAGTTGTTCGCGCAGCAGCACGCTGGTGCTTTCCGCCTGTTGCGGATGGTAGTCACTGGTGATGAAAAACGGCTTGGCCTTGGCCAGCACACAACGCATGCGCGCCAAATCCTCGAAGCGGATCTTGCGCTGGCGACGCAGGTCCACCAGCCGCTGAGTGGTGCGCAGGCCAATCCCGGGAATGCGCGCGATCAGGGTCGGCTCGGCGCGGTTCAGGTCCAGCGGGAACACCTCGCGGTGCTCCAGGGCCCAGGCCAGTTTCGGGTCGATGTCCAGGGCCAGGTCCCCCGGCCCTTCAAACAGCTCATTGGCGCTGAACCCGTAGCTGCGCAACAGGAAATCCGCCTGGTACAAGCGGTGCTCGCGCATCAACGGCGGCGCGGCCAGGGGCACGCTTTTCGGGCTGTTGGGAATCGGGCTGAATGCCGAGTAATACACCCGGCGCAGTTTGAAATTGCCGTACAAGGCCTCGGCGCTGTGGAGGATGGTGCTGTCGTCGGTGTCATCGGCGCCGACGATCATCTGCGTGCTCTGCCCGGCCGGCGCGAAACGCGGCGCGCGGGGTTCGTTGAGTACGGTCTGTTCACCTGTATAGATGGTCTGCATGGCCTGCTTGATCGAGACGATCTGCTTCTCGGGCGCCAGGGTTTGCAGGCTCTTGTCCGTCGGCAACTCGATATTCACGCTGAGGCGATCGGCATACCGCCCCGCCTCGGCAATCAGCGCCGGGTCGGCTTCGGGAATGGTCTTGAGGTGGATATAGCCGCGAAAGTCATGCTCTTCGCGCAAGAGTTTGGCGACCCGCACCAACTGCTCCATGGTGTAGTCGGCCGAACGGATGATGCCGGAGCTGAGAAACAGCCCGCTGACGCAATTGCGCCGGTAAAAGTCGAGGGTCAGGGTCACCACCTCCTCCGGGCTGAAGCGTGCACGGGGCACGTCGCTGGAACGGCGGTTGACGCAGTATTGGCAGTCGTAGAGGCAGAAGTTGGTCAGCAATACCTTGAGCAAGGACACGCAGCGACCGTCGGGCGTATAGCTGTGGCAGATGCCCATGCCATCGGTGGAACCCAGCCCCGCCTTGCCTTCCGAGCTGCGCTTGGGCGCGCCGCTGCTGGCGCAGGAGGCGTCGTACTTGGCGGCGTCGGCAAGGATGCTGAGTTTTTCGATCAACTGCATGGGGCTTCTACCGATACTGGTTTTTTGTACAGTATCAGCAGCAGCCCCCGCGGTTCAAGTGCAGCCTGTCAGCTGGCGGTGGCCAGCAACCGGTCCTGCACCGAACGGTTCTTGCCGCGACTGCGGTCGTGTTCGTACAGCGACGCGGCAATCTCGTCGGCGCGGATCGGCAGGATCGACAGCAAGGTGTCGCTCAAACCATGGCTGGCCTGGCTGAAACCCTGCATATAGATGCCGGCCTTGCAGCGCTCGTCGGTAACAATGCGGTAGTCGCGGCTGACTTCAAAGTCGCCCATATAGTCCGCCAGCGGTGCGAGCAACTGGCGGTGCATCTGGCGCTCGTACCCGGTGGCCAGCACCACGGCGTCGTAGTGATTCAGGCTGGTTTCGCCATTGGCGTTGTTGCGCAACGCCAGTTCGACACCCAGCGGCCCGGCCGTGGCTTTTTCCACGGTGGTCAGGGTGCGGAACGCGTGACGGGCGATGCCGGAGACTTTCTGGCGGTAGAAGATCCCGTAGATACGCTCGATCAGGTCCAGATCCACCACCGAGTAGTTGGTGTTGTGGTACTCGTTGACTAGGCGTTCGCGCTCGCTGCCGTTCTGCTGGAACACCAGGTCGGTGAACTCCGGCGAGAACACTTCGTTGACGAACGGGCTGTCATCCGCAGGCTTGAGGGCCGAGCCGCGCAGGATCATGTCCACCTGCACCGACGGGAAACTGTCGTTCAGATCAATGAAGGCCTCGGCCGCGCTCTGGCCGCCACCGATGATCGCAATGCGCATCGGCTTGCCGTCGACACACGGTTGCTGGGCCATGCGCGCCAGGTACTGGGAGTGATGGAACACCCGCCCGTCATCCTTGAGCGCCTTGAACGACGCCGGAATACGCGGCGTACCACCGGCGCTGACCACCACCGACCGGGTAGTGCGCACATGCTGTTCACCCTGGGCATCCCGGGAAATTACCCGCAGCGCCTCCACCTGCTGCTGATGCAGGATCGGCTCGATGGCCAGCACTTCCTCGCCGTAACGGCTTTGCGCCTGGAACTGCCCGGAGACCCAGCGCAGGTAGTCGTTGTACTCCATGCGGCACGGATAGAAGGTGCCCAGGTTGATGAAGTCCACCAGGCGGCCGTGGGCTTTGAGGTAATTGACGAAAGAATACGGGCTGGTGGGATTGCGCAGAGTCACCAGGTCCTTGAGGAAGGAAATCTGCAATTCACTCTGGGCCACGAGGGTATTGCCGTGCCAGCGGTAGTCGGCCTGCTTGTCGAGGAACAGCACGTCCAGTTTGCCCTGGGCTTTCTCGCGTTCCTGCAGGGCGATGGCCAACGCCAGGTTCGAAGGGCCGAAACCGATACCGATCAAGTCGTGAACGGCGGGCGATGCAATTGCCTGTGTCATTCCAGTGTCCTCTGGATAAGCCCCGTGGCGGTGTGGGGCGGGAAAGCCTCAGAGACCTGAAGGCTAAACAACAGGTCATGTGTTGATAGGAGACGAGGACAATGAAAAAAAATTTAGCTACCGCTGGAATCAGTGCGCATCCCACTCACGCATGCGCACCCGGCAATGCTTCATGGCATTGACGATGTGTTTTTCCACCAGCGCGCGGGAAATATTCAGGCGCTCGGCGATTTGCACATGGGACAGCCCCTCCAGCTTGCGCAGCAGGAAGCTGTCGCGGCACAGCACCGGTAGCTCGGCCAGGGCACGCTCGAGCATGTACAGGCGCTGACCGTGATCGTGGCTGTTATGAGGTGACGTCGCACAGTAACGCTCTTCGCTGTCGAGCACTTCCAGTGGCTCATCCTGGCGCAAGGCGTTGCGCCGGTGACCGTCGATCACCAGATTAAGCGCCGTGCGATACAAAAACGCCCGCGGCTGCTCAATCGGAGTCGTACTGGCACGCGCCAGTACCCGTACATAAGCGTCATGCACCACATCTTCGGCCACCTGACGGTTGCCTAGCTTGGCGTTAAGGAAACACACCAGCTCGCGATAGTAGTTTTCCAACATGACTCCCAACCGCCTGGAGGGCGGTTTGTCGTTACGCCATATCGAACGCATCGCTGATACGATGGCGGCACGATGATGGCAAGTGCGAAGGTGCGTAATTTATAGTAGTTCTCATATAGATTTAAAGCGCCCCATGGATTTGTCGGAAAGTTTTTCTTGCTGCTATACCTGTAACCCTATGTGTCTTCACTTAAATTCCCACGCCGCTGCACCGTTTAATGGACAGTTTCCCGTGCCTGCCGCCTAAGAGGCAGTTTTGCGCTGCGGCCCTGTTTTGACCGCATCCTGAACCACGGGCCGATTTCCATTGGCCGGAATACTGCATGAAACGTCCCCGACAGACCCGCCGTGCTCTGCTTGTATCGCTTTGCCTGATTCCCGTTGTCGGCTTCACTGCCTGGCAATTCGTTCCGCCAGGCCGGGACAACCTCGCCACCGTTGAAGTCAGTCGGGCCGACATAGAAAGTAGTGTGACAGCCTTGGGCACCCTGCAACCACGACGCTACGTGGATGTCGGGGCGCAAGCGTCCGGGCAGATACAAAAGATCCACGTCGAAGTCGGCAGCGAGGTCAAGGAAGGCCAACTGCTGGTGGAAATCGACCCATCCACACAAAAAGCCAAACTTGACGCCGGGCGCTTCTCCATAGAGAACCTCAAGGCCCAGTTGCAAGAACAACAAGCCCAGCACGACTTGGCACAGCAGAAATACCGCCGCCAACAGACACTTGCCAACGGGGGGGCGACCCGCGAAGAGGACGTGCAGACCGCCCGTGCCGAGGTGCGCGCCACCCAGGCGCGTATCGCGATGTTTCAGGCGCAGATCCGCCAGGCCCAGGCGAGCTTGCGCAGTGACGAAGCAGAACTGGGCTACACACGCATTTATGCGCCGATGTCCGGCACGGTGGTCGCAGTGGATGCCCGAGAGGGCCAAACCCTCAATGCCCAGCAACAAACGCCGCTGATATTACGAATCGCCAAGCTATCGCCCATGACGGTCTGGGCCGAGGTCTCCGAGGCCGACATCGGTCACGTCAAACCTGGCATGAACGCTTACTTCACCACCCTGAGCGGCGGCACGCGGCGCTGGAAAAGCTCGGTACGCCAGATACTGCCGGTGCCCCCCAAACCACTGGACCAAAGCAGCAAAGGCGGCGCAAACCCATCAGGCAAAGGCAAGGGCGGCGTGGTGGTGCTGTACACGGTTCTACTGGACGTCGACAACGCTGACCACGCCTTGATGGCAGAGATGACCACCCAAGTGTTCTTTGTCGCCAACGAGGCGCGCAACGTGCTGACCGCTCCCATCGCCGCTCTGCAGGACGGCCAGCAAGCCGATCGGCCACAAGTGCGCGTAGTCGCCAGCGACGGCACGATCCAGACGCGCGAGGTGCGCACCGGCATCAGTGACCGGCTGCGGGTGCAGATTCTCGACGGCTTGAATGACGGCGACCATCTGCTGATCGGCCCTGCTGACGGCGCCGGGGGTTGAATGCGCACGCCTCTGATCGATCTGCGCGACATTCGTAAATCCTATGGTGGTGACGACAGCCCGCTGGTCGAGGTACTCCGGGGGATCGACATGTCGATCCACACCGGGGAGTTCGTCGCCATCGTAGGCGCTTCCGGCTCCGGAAAGTCGACCCTGATGAATATCCTCGGGTGCCTTGATCGGCCCACATCAGGCGACTACCTGTTCGCCGGGGAAAATGTCGCCCAGCTGGACAGCGATGAACTGGCCTGGCTGCGCCGCGAGGCATTTGGGTTCGTGTTTCAGGGCTACCACCTGATCCCCTCGGGCTCTGCCCAGGAAAACGTCGAGATGCCCGCGATCTATGCCGGTACCCCGGTGGCCGAGCGGCATGCCCGCGCCTATGCGCTGCTCGAACGCCTGGGGCTCGGCGAGCGGACTGGCAACCGCCCACACCAACTCTCCGGCGGCCAGCAACAACGGGTTTCGATTGCAAGGGCGCTGATGAATGGCGGCCATATCATTCTCGCCGATGAACCGACGGGGGCCCTCGACAGCCACAGCGGCGCCGAGGTCATGACACTGCTCGATGAACTGGCGAGTCAGGGCCACGTCGTCATCCTGATTACCCACGACCGCGAAGTCGCCGCGCGCGCCAAGCGCATCATCGAGATCCGCGACGGCCTGATCATCAGCGACAGCGCCGCCGATAATCCCGGCGTGCAGCACTCAGCCAACCCAGGCGCCCTTCAGGCCATTGACCTGCGCCGACGCCTGAGCGACGGCAGCGAGGCCAGCGGCGCCTGGAAAGGCGAATTGCTGGACGCGGTCAAAGCCGCGTGGCGGGTGATGTGGATCAACCGCTTCCGCACCGCCCTGACCCTGCTCGGCATCATCATCGGTGTTGCCTCCGTGGTGGTCATGCTGGCGGTGGGTGAAGGCAGCAAGCGTCAGGTCATGGCACAAATGGGCGCGTTCGGCTCGAACATCATTTACCTGGGTGGTTACGCCGCCACCCCGCGCACACCCGAAGGGCAAGTGACCCTGGACGACGTTGCCGCCCTGGCCACCCTGCCCCAGGTCAAGATGATAATGCCCATCAACGGCCGCGAGACCATGGTGCGTTACGGCAATGTCGACCATGTGATGTACACCGGTGGCAACGGGGTGGATTTTTCGGCGATTTTCAACTGGCCAGTGGTCCAGGGCAGTTTTTTCACCCAGGCCGATGTCGACGCCGGGACCGCGGTGGCAGTGATCGGCAAGAAAGTCCGCGAAAAAGTCCTCAAGGATGTCGCCAACCCCATAGGTCAATACATCTTGATCGAGAACGTGCCATTTCAGGTGGTCGGTGTGCTCGCTGGCAAGGGCGCAAGCTCCGGCGAACAAGACAGCGATGAACGTATTGTGGTGCCCTACTCGGCAGCCAGCTTTCGGTTGTTCGCCACCCACACGCCTGAGTACGTGGTCATCGCCGCCGCCGACGCACGCAATGTCAAACAGACAGAACGAGCCATCGAGCAACTGATGCTGCGCCTGCACGGTGGCAAGCGTGACTTTGAACTGACCAACAATGCCGCGATGATCCAGGCCGAGGCCAGGACCCAGAATACCCTGTCGTTGATGCTAGGCTCGATTGCCGCGATTTCCTTGCTGGTGGGCGGTATCGGGGTGATGAACATCATGCTGATGACGGTACGCGAACGCACGCGTGAAATCGGCATTCGCATGGCCACCGGCGCTCGCCAGCGAGACATCCTGCGCCAGTTCCTGACCGAAGCCGTGATGCTCTCGGTCGTCGGCGGGATAGCCGGCATCGGCCTCGCCTTGCTGGTGGGCGGCATTCTGATTCTCAGCGAGGTAGCGGTGGCCTTCACCGGGCTGGCGGTACTCGGCGCTTTTGCCTGTGCGCTGGTGACCGGCGTTGTCTTCGGCTACATGCCGGCCCGCAAGGCTGCCCGGCTCGACCCAGTAACGGCACTGACCAGTGAATGACCAAACGATGAAAACGCCCCTGCACCTGTTTTCCCTTTGCCTGTTGCTCAGTGCTTGTTCGGCCACAGTGCCGCCAGCGCAGAACGGGGTGCAAGCCCCTGACAACTGGCATTCGCCGAACACCCAAGGCACGGCCCTGCAGAGCGCCCAATGGTGGACCACTTTTGGTAGCCCGGAACTGGACCGCATTATCGCACAGGCACGCAGCACCAGCTTCGACCTGGCAGCCGCCGTCGCACGTGTTCGCCAAGCCCAGGCTGGCGCGGCCATCGCCGGCGGCCCGCTGCTGCCAGAACTGAAGGGCACGCTGAATGCCAGCCGCGAAAAACTCCTGGGAGGCAAAGGCTACAGCCAACTCGATGCCACGGATGACAACAAGGCCGTGGACTATTTCGATGCGACCTTAAGTGCCAGCTACGAAGTCGACTTCTGGGGCGGCCGTCGCGCCGCCTTCGACAGCGCTGTGCTGGGCGTGCGCGCCAGCGAATTCGACCGGGCCACCGTGGAGCTGACCCTGCTCGGCAGCGTCGCCGATACGTATGCCCAAACCTTGTCGCTGCGCGAACGCAGCCGAATCGCGGCGCTTAACCTGGCCAATGCACAAGCCGTCCTGAAGCTGGTGCAGACTCGACATGACGCCGGGAGCGCCACCACCCTTGAGTTGGCGCAACAGAAAAGCCTGGTAGCCGCCCAACAACGCCAACTGCCACTGGTACAGCAACAAGCTGAGGGGGCCTTGATCACCCTGGCCGCCCTGCTCGGCCAACCGGTGCAAAACCTGACGCTGGAAAGCAAAGACCTCAATCAACTGAACTGGCCGAGCATCGGTGCCGGCCTGCCCAGTGAACTACTCAGTCGCCGCCCGGACATTGCCCGGGCCGAAGCCCAGCTCGCCGCCGCTCAGGCTGATGTCAGCGTCGCCCGGGCAGCCATGCTGCCCACCGTGACCTTAAGCGCGAACCTCGGCTCGGGCGCCAGCACCGCCTCAGACATCCTGCGCAGCCCTTTCTATAACCTGACAGCCGGGCTGGTGGCGCCAATCTTCAACAACGGACGCCTGAGCGCTGAGCGCGACAAGGCCAGCGCCCGCCAGGAAGAGCTGCTTTACAACTATCGCGGGGCGATCATCAACGGCTTCGCCGATGTCGAACGCGCACTGACCGACATTCGCGGTGTCGACCAGCAGCGACAATGGCAACAGGAAGAACTGAACCAGGCGCAGATCGCCTTCGATATTGCCCAGAACCGCTACCAGGCGGGCGCGGAGGACTTGCTGACCGTGCTTGAGACCCAGCGCACGCTTTACGCAGCCCAGGACCTCAATGTGCAACTGCGTTTATCCCGCGTGCAAGCCAGCATCGGGTTGTACAAAGCCTTGGGGGGTGGGTGGACGGTACCGACGGAGCTGAGCAGCAACCGTTAGTCCCCGAGGATCATCGGGCGGGATCCGCGCGCCCACCCTGTGCAGATCAGAGCAACCGCTGCGTGAGCTTCAGGTGCCGGGCGTACCAGGGTCGTTTCGGAACACGCTTGAACAGGTTCCCCAGGTTTTTTTCATCACCAAAGGTAATGCGCAGCGCGAGCTTCATGGTCTCTGGGTCCATTTCCATCGACTTGCCGGCCTGCAGGCCCGGTGTCGTACTGCAACCATGGGTCACCGGCCCCAGCCACGGATCCCCCACGTCGACCCAACGTCCCTGGGCAAACCACGGCACGCCATTGACTTCCATCCGCGTAACTTCCCCGGGATGAAAGCGCTCGTGGGCGCGGAACCAGTCTTCCACACGATCATCAATCCAGCCGTGGAAATGCCAGAACACCGGGCTGACATGGGATGAAAACGGGTCGCCGAGAAAATCATTCTCAGGCCGGAACCAGCGCGCGGAAAAGTCCGCCGGATCACGTGCCATCGGTACCGGCGCACCATTGGAAGGATCACGGGGTACCGACGCCCAGCGCATGTGTAACCAGTCGTGCAAGCCCAGTTCAATTTCCGAACCAAACTGCCCAAGGCTCAATGTCGAAAGATAACGAGGGTCCCGATACTGCGACTCCCAGACCTGGAAGTTACTGTGATAGGTCTCGGCGGCTTTGATGTCGCTGACCCACTGGGTGTATTCATCATCACCCTCGGCCATCCAGGTCGGCGGCAAGGCAAAGCCATCATGGTTGTCGAAATACCGCGCAAAGCCCTGGCGATCACGCTCCAGCTCGGGCTGAGGCATGGGAAAACTCGGCCACGACGGGAGATCCTGCATTGATCTCGCGGTAGTGAGCATGTGCCGATGCATGAAAAAAAAGTCGACGCCTGATCCGTTGCGATCCTTGCGTGGACCACGGGCGTCACGCTCCTGGTCGCGTGGACCAGGTTGCCAGCCGATACCTCGAAGGGCACCGCGCTTTTCTTCGGACAAGGTATGCCACTTGTCCCGCGAGGCATGCCACAACTGATGGAATAGCCGATGCTCCGGAGCAATCAGCCATGCCAGCAACGTCGGATTCAAGCCAATACGCTCGCGAGCTTCGGGGAATGTGCGCTTGATGGCGATAAAACGGTTCTCGCTCTCCGCAAGCATCAGTGGACGATGCAGGTCTATTATCACGCCGCTGAGGGTGCCGCTGCCGGCATTGCCGAAATCGGCCCAGACTTCGTCCAGGGTCACAATGAACTCATAGTCCGGCACGCCCCCGGCGCTGTCGCGATTGACCAGGCGCCAGCGAACCTGCGCCGGGTTTGCCGGCACCAGGTCGCCAACCACCCGATAGCGCGGCTGAGCGTCGGCCCGCAAGCCCTGTGCAGTGTCGAGAAAACCGCGCAAGCCACGACCACGATGCGCGACATCGAGAAACAGCTGTAAACCGTCAAGGGGCAAGCCGGCCAGGCCCGCATCGCGCCCTTCGAATCGAACGTCCCAGACACCCCTCAGGTTGTTGGCAAGCTGCTGCCCCGCCAGCGTCGCCAGGTCGACGGTGGCCTCACCTGGCGTGATCGGCTCGTCCACGCGCGTAAGCTCACGATGCCCGTAATAAGCGGCAGGAACGGCGGCACCGGTCAGCGCCAGGCCCGCGAGGAACCATCGTCGAGAAATCGTCATTGCCCTACCTGTTAACCATCAAGCGTGTCAGCCATGAAGCCGGCTTTATCCAAGCTAGAACGTTTGTTGCACGGCAAAATTTAGCGCCACCACGACCGCGTGTGGGGGAGCCTAAATTTCCATCGCCCCGACTCGTTCTTCCCAGATAGCAAAGGCCCCGGTGCCTGCACTTCGAAGGCGAACCTGACTGAGATGGCAATGAAAAAACCTCGTTCGAAAAAGGCTCTCTACCTAGGCCTGCCCCTGGCATTGGCCGTGACCGCCGCTGCCGGCTTTTTCGTCTGGGACTACGGGTTCAGGAACAACCCCGGGTACCCTGTCAAAGTCATGAAGCAAGCCGATGAGCTGCAAGACCGGATCATTTCGTTCGATAGCCACATCACTTTACCGGTGACATTCGGCACCGCAGGAAATGAAGCCGATAAAGACGGCAGCGATCAGTTCGACCTGATCAAGGCCGCACGCGGACGCCTGTCGGGAGCCGCCTTGACGATCTTTGGCTGGCCGGAAATCTGGAACGGCCCCAACGCGCCGCACAAGCCCACCGCCGGCTTCGTCGACGGCGCGCGCAACGAACAGGAAGTACGCTACAAAATCATCAGCGCCATGGTGCGCGACTTCCCCGAACGGGTCGGCATTGCCTACACACCCGACGATTTCCGCCGCCTGCATGGCGAGGGCAAGTTTGCGATCTTCATCAGCATGCTCAACGCTTACCCACTGGGCAACGACCTGAACCAGCTGGACCTGTGGACCGCCCGGGGCATGCGCATGTTCGGCTTCAGCTATATCGGCAACAACGAATGGGCCGATTCCTCGCGACCACTGCCATTTTTCAACGACTCACCGGACGCCCTGGACGGCCTCTCCGAGATCGGAAAACAGGCAGTCAAGCGCCTCAACGACCTGGGTGTGATCATCGACGTGTCGCAAATGTCCACCAAGGCACTGGTTCAGGTAAGCCAACTGAGCCGGGCACCGATGGTTGCCTCGCACTCGGCACCACGGGGCATCGTCGACATCCCGCGCAACCTCAGCGACAAGGAACTGCAACTGATCAAGAACAGTGGTGGCGTGGTCCAGGTAGTTGCCTTTCCGGCCTACCTCAAGCCGCTGAGCCAGGGCACCCAGGACAAGCTCAATACCCTTCGCGCCAAGTTCGACCTGCCGCCCCTGCCCAACCTCGCCATGGCCTTGATGCCCGGTGACCCGGTGATTGCCGTGTGGCCCGAGCAGCGCTTTGGCGCATACGCAAAAGGCTTGTACTCGACCCTGGATGACGAGCCGCTGGCAACCCTCAAGGACTTCGCTGACGCCATCGACTACACCGTGAAGAAAATCGGCATCGACCACGTCGGCATCAGCTCGGACTTCAACGACGGTGGCGGCCTCAAAGGTTTCAAGGACGTCAGCGAGATCCGCAATGTCACCGCCGAACTGATCCAGCGCGGTTACTCCGAGGCCGATATCGCCAAGCTCTGGGGCGGCAACTTCCTGCGGGTATGGGGCCAGGTACAAGCCCTGGCGGCCAAACCCGGGCAAGCATCCAACCCAGCGACCCAACCATGAATTCGCAACCAGGAAAACCCGCCGTGGACGATCGAAGAAGTTTCCTCAAGAAAGCCGGCCTGCTGGCCGCCGGACTGCAATTGCAGGGCTGCGTCTCGGCAACTGCCAGAACGGACGGGGCCGCCGCCATAACCGGTAGCACTCGCCCGGCAACCCCGGGCGACTGGCAGCAGGTGCGGGGTGAGTTCAACATCGATACCGATTGGACTCACCTCGCCGGTTTCCTGATCACTTCGCACCCTCGTATGGTGCGCGATGATATCGCCGCCCACCGGGACCGCATCGACCGCAACCCCGCCGAAGAGATGGACTACCTCAACATCTGGCGCCACGAAGATGACTCCCGGGCCTGGGCGGCGCGCTATCTGGGAGTCCAGACACCTCAGATCGCGTTGACCGGCAGCACCACCGAGGGCATCGGCCTGATCTACAACGGCCTGGTGATCCACCCTGGCCAGGAGGTGCTGACCAGCGAGCACGAACACTACGCCACCAAGGGCGCCCTGAGTTTTCGCGCCGAACGGGACGGCACTCGAATCAAGACCATCCGCTTGTTCAAGGACCCGCACACCGTCACTGCCGACGAAGTGCTGGACACGCTCTCGCGCAATATCAGCGCCAAGACCCGAGTGCTGGCCATGACCTGGGTGCACTCGGGCAGCGGGATAAAAATGCCCATTGCCGAGATCGGCAAACTGGTGGATGAGCGCAACCGCTCGCGTGGCGAAAAAGACCGGATTATCTTCTGCGTCGACGGTGTCCATGGCTTTGGCGTGGAGAACATCAACTTTGCCGACCTTAATTGCGACTACTTCATGGCCGGCACCCACAAGTGGATATTCGGCCCTCGCGGCACCGGTATCATCTGCTCGCGCAACCCGCAGGTGCAGGACCTGATCCCGACCTTTGAAAGCTTCTCGGCCAGCGAAGACTTCGGCACCACCATGACACCCGGCGGATACCATGCCTTCGAGCATCAGTGGGCGTTGCGCAAGGCGTTCGAATTCCACCTGCAATTGGGCAAGGATCGGGTCGCCACGCGCATTCATCAGCTCAACAGCGAGTTCAAGGAGCATCTGCAGCACGTTCGCGGGGTGCAACTGGTGACACCGGCAAGCACCGAGCTGTCAGCCGGATTCACCTTTTTCAGGGTCAAGGACGTGGCACCGGAAACCGTCGCGCACTACCTCAAGGCCAACAAAGTGATCGCCGACGCCACGGATCGCGATGTCGGCCCATTGGTGCGCACAGCGCCAGGCCTGCTCAATGACAGCGCACAGTTGCAACGTGTCGCACGACTGCTGGCCGAGGCGCCGTTCAATCGAAGGACGGCATAGGTCCAGAGCCCGGCCTACGGCGCAGCAGCTCGCGCATCAACCCGCCTGCTGCGCTAAATTTTACCTTGGCACTCTCGTTTCAATAGCACTTGTCGCTATCGGAAAGAGCCCATGCCCACACTTCGCGTCTACTTGCCCGCCGCCATTTTGAGCTGCCTGTTGCCACTGGCTGCGCAGGCTGCCAGCCCACCGGCACCCGGGAGTACTTTCAAGGACTGCAAAGACTGCCCGGAAATGGTCGTGCTGCCAGCCGGCAGCTTCACCATGGGCACTCCGGAAGGCGAGGTCGGCCGGGAGCCGGACGAAGGCCCACTGCACACGGTAACCTTCGCCAGGCCCTTGGCCATGGGCAGGTTCCAGATTCTGGCCAGCGAGTGGGAAACCTATGTGCGCCAGTCCGGCAACCGCACTCCCGATGGCGACGCCAACGACGGCTCCGATTGCAAGGCCGGCAAGCCCGGCTACCCACAAGGCGCGCGGCAACCTGCAGTGTGCATGGGCTGGGATGACGTGCAGCAGTATGTTGCCTGGCTGTCGAAAAAGACCGGCAAGCACTACCGCCTGCAATCGGAAGCAGAGCGCGAGTACGGCGCCCGCGCCGGCAGTACCGGCCCGTTCCCGTTTCCCTTCGACGCCGAAGGCCACTACAGCATTGCCAAGCACGCCAACACCTACGGCCCGGCCGATGGCTTCACCTACACCTCGCCCGCCGGCAGTTTCCCGGCCAATGCCTTCGGCCTGTACGACATGCACGGCAACGTCTGGGAATGGACCCAGGACTGCTTCAACGACAGCTACAACGGAGCGCCCGCCGACGGCAGCGCATGGATGACCGG
Organism: Pseudomonas sp. PAMC 26793; assembly: GCF_000313235.1. Taxonomy (NCBI): domain Bacteria; kingdom Pseudomonadati; phylum Pseudomonadota; class Gammaproteobacteria; order Pseudomonadales; family Pseudomonadaceae; genus Pseudomonas; species Pseudomonas sp. PAMC 26793. Next base: position 83,345 of record NZ_AMXG01000026.1, on the reverse strand, counting down.
TGACTGCGAAGTCCACCAGATTCGCGGCAACGACTGGAGCAGTGCTCCAGTGTTCTCACGCTCCGGCAACCGCAACCACACCATCCCCAACGACCGCCAGAACTGGCTGGGCTTCCGGGTCGTCCGGGAGCTGTAACCACTCCAGGTCGTCGACGTACAGGCGGCGACCTTCCCTCCCCCCAGCTCATCGATCGCCCGCCGCTAAATTCGGGCCCTTTCCCTTCGTTCCATAAAGGTTCGCCCCCCACGGGCCACTGCAAAACCCCCGACGCCGAGGAATGTTTCACATGACTGCCAAACCCCGCAGCGCCATCCGCGAAGTGCTCAGCCTGCTCAGGCCCTACTGGGTCACACTGAGCATCTCCATTGCCCTGGGCATCCTGGGTGGCTTGTGCGTTACCGCGCTGTTGGCCACGATCAATACCACCTTGCATACCGAAGGCGGGTTGAACTCCAGCATGGTCCTGGCCTTCGCCGGTTTCTGCGTACTGGGTCTGGTCAGCTCGATCATCTCCGACATTGGCACCAACTACGTTGGCCAACACGTGATCGCCCGGCTGCGCAAAGACCTGGGGGCCAAAGTCTTGTGCGCCCCGGTCGAGCAGATCGAGCGTTACCGTGCACATCGGCTGATCCCGGTACTGACCCACGACGTCAATACCATCAGCGACTTTGCCTTCGACTTCGCCCCGCTGGCGATTTCGTTCACGGTGACCCTCGGCTGCCTGGGCTACCTGGCCATGCTGTCCTGGGAGATGTTCCTGCTGACCACTGTGGCAATTATCCTCGGCAGCGCCGTGCAGTACCTCGCCCGGCAACTCGGTATCAAGGGCTTTTTTGCCGCCCGGGAATCTGAAGACGAACTGCAAAAGCATTACAACGCCCTGAGTGCAGGTGCCAAGGAACTGCGCATCCATCGCCCCCGTCGCTCGCGCATGTTCAGCCACCGCATCGAAGGCACCGCCAACAAAATCCGTGACACGCACATCCGCTCGATCAATATCTTCGTGATCGCCAAGACCCTTGGTTCGATGCTGTTTTTTGTGGTCATCGGACTGGCACTGGCCCTGCAATCCTTCTGGCCCAGCGTCGACCAGAAGGTCATGAGCGGCTTTGTGCTGGTGCTGCTCTACATGAAGGGGCCGCTGGAACACCTGATCGGCACACTGCCCATCATCAGTCGGGCACAGATCGCGTTCCGGCGGATTGCCGAGCTCTCGGAACAGTTTTCATCGCCGGAACCACACCTGCTGATCAATGACCAGCCGCAGGCCAGGCAGAGCGTCCAGAGCCTGGAACTGCGCAACGTCAGTTACGCATTCCCGGCGGTGGAAGGCTTCGAACCGTTCAAGCTGGGCCCGCTGAACCTGAGCATCGAGCAAGGGGAAATCCTGTTCATCGTCGGCGAGAACGGATGCGGCAAGACCACCATGATCAAGTTGCTGCTGGGCCTGTACACCCCGCAGGAAGGCCAGATCGTGCTCAACGGCAAGGCCGTGGATGCACACAGCCGCGACGACTATCGCCAACTGTTCACGACGATCTTCTCCGACTACTACCTGTTTGACGAACTGGTTCAGGGCCAGCACGGGCAACAACTGCCCGCCGATATCGATCAGTACCTGGAGCGCCTGGAAATCGCTCATAAGGTCAGCGTCCGCGACGGCGCGTTCACCACCACAGACCTGTCCACTGGCCAGCGCAAGCGTCTGGCCTTGCTCAACGCCTGGCTCGAAGAGCGCCCGGTGCTGGTGTTCGATGAATGGGCTGCAGACCAGGATCCGACCTTCCGACGGATTTTCTATACCGAGCTTTTGCCGGACCTCAAGCGCCTGGGCAAAACCATCATCGTCATCAGCCATGACGACCGTTACTTCGATGTCGCCGACCAACTGGTGCGCCTGGAACTGGGCAAGGTGATTCAGGCCAGCAGCCTGGCCTGACCCAAACGCCAACACTCGACCCTGACTCAACGCCCGAGACACGCAATGACTGCCATTCACGATATTCAAGACGACGAACTGCTGGCCCTGCTGCTGGGCGATGAGTCCACCGACACCGCACGCATCCGCCCTCGCAATACAACAGAGCCGGCACCACTGTCCTACGCGCAACAACGTTTGTGGATCGAACAACAATACGATCCCCAGAGTAGCGCCTATAACCTGCCACGGGCATTCCTGCTCAAGGGCCAACTGCATGTCCAGACCCTGGAAAGCGCCCTGTCGCAAGTGATGGAGCGCCACGCAGTGTTGCGTAGTCGTTTCATCGAAATCAATGGCCAAGCGTTCCAGCAAGTGGATCCCGAGGCACAGCTATGCCTCGACCATCAGGACCTGCGAGCCTGCTCGGCGGCCGAACGCCAGGCCTTGCTGGAGCAGCAGATTCAGGCCGAGACCACGCTGCCCTTCGATCTCAGCCAGGCACCCTTGCTCCGGGCGCGCCTGCTGCAACTGGGGGATCAGGAACATGCGCTGCTGATTACCCTGCACCATATCGTTTCCGATGCGTGGTCCAACGCGATCCTGGTGCAGGACCTGAGCGAGGCTTACCGTATCGGCACCGGCACCAGCGATCTGACAGCCTTACCCCCACTGGCGGTGCAATACGCTGATTACGCCCAATGGCAGCGCGACGGCCAAACCGGCGGGTTGGACCTGGAAAGCGGCATCGCCTACTGGAAAACCTACCTGGGGGATGACTTCCCCGTCCTGGAATTACCCACCGACCAACCCCGCCTGAAGACCACGGGGCAACCTGCCGCCTACGCCCATATCGACCTGCACCAAACGCTTAAACAAGGGATCGACGCACTGTGTTCCCGGGAAGGCATTACGCCGTTCGTACTATTATTAGCCGCCTGGCAGATCTTGCTCAGCCGTTACAGTGGCCAGACAGATTTCTGTGTCGGTGTACCCAACGCCACCCGCCATCTGGAAGAAACCCAGGGGCTTGTTGGCTGTTTCGTCAGCACCCAGGTTTACCGGGTGCGCCTGGAGTCGCGCATGAGCGCACAGGAGTTGCTGCGCCGCTTGCGCAAGGAATCCCAGGCGGCCTTGCAGCATGCCGATATTCCGTTTGAAGTGCTGCTGGACCATCTGTCCTTCGAACGCAGCGCCGAGCATGCGCCGATTTTCCAGACACTGTTCAACTGGCGGGTCGAGGACTACACCGCCGAGGCGTTACAACTGGGTGACCTGGCGTTGGAGTTTATCGACAGCGACCTGCCACTGGCCAAGTTTGACTTGTCGATCGACGCCGGCAGCCGCCGCGACGGTTATTACGCCAGCCTCGAGTACAACGCCGAGCTATTCGACGCTGCCACTATCGAGCGCATGGCGCTGCATTGGCAAAACCTGATCCTGGCCATCTGTCAGCAGCCAGAACAGGCCATTGGCGATCTCGCCCTGCTGGATAGCGCTCAGCGCAAGCAGATGCTGGTGGACTGGAACCCGCCCCACCTGACTCTCGACGCCCCCTCTGTGCAGGTGCGCATAGAAGCGCAAGCCGCCCTGACACCGGATGCCGTGGCATTGCTGCTCGGTAGCAAGCGCCTGAGCTTTGCCCAACTGAACCAACAGGCCAATCGCCTGGCCCATCGGTTGATCGCCGAAGGCGTGGGCCCGGACGTGCGAGTCGGCGTGGCCTTCGAGCGCTCAATGGAAATGGTCATTGGCCTGCTGGGGATTCTCAAGGCGGGCGGTGCCTATGTCCCCCTGGACCCGGAGTATCCTGCAGACCGACTGAGCTACATGATGCAGGACAGCGGTATCAGCCTGCTGTTGACCCAGCCGGCCCTGCACGAACGTTTGAGTATCCCGGCCCCCATCAACGTGCTGGACCTAAGGCTGGATGACCCTGCCCTCGCCGCCTTCAGCAATGACAATCCACCCGCCCGCGTGGCGCCGCTGAACCTGGCGTACGTCATCTATACATCGGGTTCCACCGGCCAGCCCAAGGGCGTGGACATCAGCCACGAGGCGCTGGCCGGCCACACGGACGTCGCCATCGGCTACTTCCAGTTGACCTCGCAAGACCGTGTGCTGCTTTTCTCATCGTTGAACTTCGACGGGTTCATTGAACAACTGTTTCCCGCGCTGTGTGTCGGTGCCGGGGTGATCATTCGCGGCAACGAGGTCTGGGACAGCGAAAGTTTCTACCGCGAAGTGATCGACAACGGCATGACTGTGGCCGATCTGAGTACCGCCTACTGGTTCCTGATCGCCCAGGAATTTGCCCGCAAGGGCCCCCGTGACTATGGGCGCCTGCGCCAGGTCAGCGCCACCGGCGAGGCCATGCCCCCAGAAGGCGTGAAACTGTGGGCCCAGGCCGGGCTGCAGCAGGTGCGCCTGCTCAACACCTACGGGCCGACCGAAACCACCGTCACCGCAAGCTTCCTGGACTGTGCCGAGTACGTCGCAGGGACGCGGGCGTTGCCGGCGCTGATGCCTATTGGCAAACCGCTGGGCGGGCGCTGCATGTACGTGCTGGACGGCAACCTTGAGCCCGTGCCGGCCGGAGTCGTCGGTGAGTTGTACATCGGTGGTCCGTTGCTGGCTCGTGCCTACCACGATCGCCCGGCACTGACCGCCGAACGGTTTGTGGTGGATGCCTTGGGCGATCAACCGGGGGCTCGCCTGTATCGCACCGGGGACCTGGTGCACTACCGTGCAGACGGCGTTATCGAGTACATCGGCCGCGCCGACCATCAGGTCAAGATTCGCGGTTTCCGTATCGAACTGGGTGAGATCGAAGCGCGTTTGCTGCAGTGCGCCGAGGTGCGCGAAGTGCTGGTGGTGACACTCAACGGTGCCCATGGCAAGCAGTTGGCGGCGTACCTGGTACCCACCGATCCAACGCTCGCCGGCGCCGATCTCGACACCCAGAAAGCACGCCTGGGCGAGGTTCGCGCCCAACTCAAGGCCAGCCTGCCGGACTACATGCAACCGACCTTCTGGGTACTGCTACCCCGGTTGCCCCTGACCCCCAACGGCAAACTCGACCGCAAGGCCCTGCCTGCGCCAGACCCCGCCCAGGCACACAGCGACTACGTGGCCCCGGCGACGCCACTGCAAAGCCAACTTGCGGGCATCTGGCAGGAAGTGCTGAAAGTCGAGCGCGTCGGCCTGCATGACAACTTCTTCGAGCTGGGCGGTCACTCGCTGCTGGCTACTCAGGTGGTGGTGCGGGTGCGCGAGCAGTTGGGGGTCGAGTTACCCGTTCGCGAGCTGTTCAGCGCGGACCACTTGCTGGACCTCGCCGAAAAGGTACTAGCCCTGAAGTCGGCCGCCAACCCACTGCAGGACGAACTCGCCCGGACCCTGGCGCTGCTCAAGAGCCTGTCCAGCGACGATATTGAAGACCTGATTGCTCAATAAGGAATTTTCGCGTGCAAGAGTTACTAGCGTCCGTCGGTTCGCTTTCGTCCAAAGAACGCAAAGCGCTGGCGACATTGCTCAAGCGCCAGGGCATCAACCTGTACAACGTCGCGCCGATCTTCAAGCGCAATGGCGAAGAACCGGCGGTGTTGTCCTATGCGCAACAGCGCCTGTGGTTTTTCTGGCAACTGGATCCTCACAACACCGCCTTCAATATTCCGGCGGCCTTGCAACTGGAGGGCGTGCTGGACGTTGAGGCACTGCGATGCAGTTTCGAGGCATTGATTGCCCGTCACGAAAGCCTGCGTACCACCTTCCGACAGGATCAGGCCCAAGCCGTGCAAGTGATCCATCCTGCCGCAAGGTTCACCTTGAGCGTGCAAAACGCCACCGCGTTACCCGCTGCCGGGCACGCGGAGCATATCCAGGCTTTTGTCGAGCGCCTGGCGAGCCAACCCTTCGACCTGGAACAAGGGCCCCTGTTGCGGGTCAGCCTGCTGAAGCTTGCCGACGACGACCACGTGCTGGTGGTCGCCATGCACCACATCGTCTCGGACGGTTGGTCGGTGCCAATCATGATCGAAGAACTGATCGCCCTCTATCAGGCCCATGTGAATGGAACCGAGGCCAACCTGCCGGCTCTCTCGGTTCAATACGCCGATTACGCCGCATGGCAGCGCCAATGGATGGAGGCCGGCGAACAAGAACGTCAACTCGGCTACTGGAAAGACCAACTGGGCACCGAGCAACCGGTACTGCAATTACCCGCAGACCGCCCGCGCTCGGCGGTGCAAAGCCAGGCAGGTGCCGACTGCGAAATCCTCGTCGAACCTGCATTGGCCAGGCAGCTCAAACAACTGGCAGCGCAACACAATTGCACGCTGTTCATGGTGCTGCTCGCCTCGTTTCAAGCGCTGCTGCACCGCTACAGTGGCCAGGCGCAGATTCGCGTCGGGGTACCGGTGGCCAACCGTACCCGCGCTGAAGCAGAACGCCTGATCGGCTTCTTCGTCAACACCCAAGTGCTTCAGGCAGAGATGAACAGCCAGACGCGCTTCAGTGATTTACTGGCGCACGTCAAGGACGCGGCCCTTGGCGCCCAGGCTCATCAGGACCTGCCATTCGAGCAACTGGTGGAAGCCCTGCAACCGGAACGCAGCCTGAGCCACAGCCCGCTGTTCCAGGTGATGCTCAACCACCAATACGAAGACGCCGGCGTTGCTCCGGCGATTGCGGGCCTGAAGGTCAAGAACCTGAGCTGGGAACGCCGCACTGCCCAATATGAATTGACCCTCAACACCATCGAAAACGAGCAGGGCCTGAGCGCCACCCTGAGTTACGCCACCGACCTGTTTGATCGGGCAACCGTCGAACGGATCACCGGCCACTGGCTGAACGTGCTGCAGGCTGTGTGCCGTGACCCCGCCCGCCCCATCGGTGAATTGCCGTTGCTCAGCGCCGCAGAGAAGCAGGTGCTGCTGCAGGACTTCAACCGCAGCCACTACCACGGCGGCCACCTTGAATGCGTTCATCAAACCTTCGAAGCCCAGGCCGCCCGTACCCCGGACGCCGTGGCACTGCTGTTTGGCGAGCACACCCTGAGTTTTGGCGAACTCAATCGCCGGGCCAATCGCCTGGCGCACAAACTGGTGGAGCTGGGGGTCAAGCCCGAGGTATTGGTGGGCATTGCCCTTGAGCGTTCGCTGGATATGGTCATCGGCTTGCTGGCGATTCTCAAGGCCGGTGGCGCCTACGTGCCGATGGATCCGGAATACCCTCGCGAACGCCTGGCCTTCATGATCGAAGACAGCGCGATAACCTTGCTGCTTACCCAAAGCCGGCTGCTTGAAGTGCTGCCGATTCCGCCAGGCGTCAACTGTGTGATGCTCGACCAGGACAGCGGCTGGCTACAAGCCTTGAGTGACCGCAACCTGCCATGCCGGGGCCGACCCGATAACCTGGCGTACATGATCTACACCTCCGGTTCAACCGGGCGTCCCAAAGCAGTGTGTGTCGCCCACGGCCCGCTGACCATGCACTGCCAGGCGATTGGTCAGTTGTATGAGATGACGGCCGAAGACTGCGAGCTGCACTTCATGTCGTTCGCCTTCGACGGTGCCCACGAGCGCTGGTTGACCACCCTGACCCACGGCGGCCGCCTGCTGATCCGCGACAACAGCCTGTGGTCGGTGGAGCAGACCTATGCCGCCCTGCACCAGCACCACGTCAGCGTCGTCGCGTTCCCGCCGGTTTACCTGCAACAGCTGGCGGAGTACGCCGAACAGTTCCCGGTACCGCCTCCGGTGCGCATCTATTGTTTTGGTGGCGACGCAGTGCCCAACGCCAGTTTCGAACTGGTCAAGCGCGTGTTGCAACCGCAGTTCATCATCAACGGCTATGGACCTACCGAAACCGTAGTCACGCCGTTGATCTGGAAGGCCAGCCGCGATGAAAGCTGCCAGGCCGCCTACGCGCCCATCGGCAAGATCGTCGGCGCACGCACAGCCTACGTGCTGGATGCCGATCTGAACCCGGTGCCCCTGGGCAGTGCCGGCGAGCTTTACCTGGGGGGCGAAGGCCTGGCCCGGGGTTACTACCAGCGCCCGGACACCACCGCCGAGCGTTTCGTCGCCGACCCGTTCAGCCGCGGCGGCCGCCTGTACCGCTCCGGCGACCTGGTACGCCTGCGTCCGGACGGTGTCACCGAGTACTTGGGCCGGGTTGACCACCAGGTGAAGATCCGCGGCTACCGTATCGAGCTCGGTGAGATCGAAGCACGCCTGCAAGACCACCCCGCCGTCGGCGAAGCCGTGGTAGTGGCGATGGACGGGCCCACCGGCAAGCAACTGGTAGGCTATATCCTGCCACTGGATGTGAAACTCAGCGTGGCGCCCACCAAGGATCAGGAGTTGCTGCGGGCCGATATCAAGGACCGTCTCAAGACCAGCTTGCCGGACTACATGCTGCCCAAGCACTTGGTGCTGCTGTCACGATTGCCGCTGACGCCCAACGGAAAGCTCGATCGCAAAGCCCTGCCTGCGCCAGACTTCAGTGTGACGCAACACGCCTATGTGGCACCGCAGACAGACACCCAGCAGCGCCTGGCGCAAATCTGGGAAGAGGTGCTCAAGGTCAAGCAAGTGGGTCTCACTGACAACTTCTTCGAGCTGGGCGGTGACTCGATCATCTCCATCCAGGTGGTCAGCCGTGCCCGCCAGGCCGGGATCCGCCTGACACCCAAGGATGTATTCCAACACCAGACCATTCACGGCCTGTCCAGCGTTGCACAGTCCGTTGATACCCGGACTCTGGAGCAAGGCCCAGTCACCGGGGCTTCGCCCCTGACTCCGATCCAACAGGTTTTCTTTGCCGAACCGGTGCCCGAGCGCCAGCACTGGAACCAGTCGATCCTGCTCAAGCCTGCATTGCCGGTGGACGTGACCGCGTTGACCACGGCCCTGGCCCATCTGGTGGACCATCACGATGCGCTGCGCCTGGGTTTCGAATGCAACGACGGCACATGGCAGGCCACTCACCGCCCCCACCGCGAAACACCCCTGCTCTGGCAGCGCGAAGCTGAGAATGCCGACGCCCTGCTCGCGCAATGCGATGAAGCCCAACGCAGCCTGGACCTGCAGCACGGTCCGCTGCTGCGGGCGCTTCTGGTGAACCTCGCTGACGGCAGCCAGCGCTTGTTATTGGTGGTCCATCATCTGGTGGTCGATGGCGTGTCCTGGCGGATCCTGCTGGAAGATCTGCAAACCCTTTACGCCGCCATGCAGCAAGGCCAGGCTCCGAACATGCCGGGCAAGACCAGCGCCTTCAAGGCCTGGGCAGAACACTTGCAAGGTTATGCCCGTGGCACCGCCCTGCATCAGCAGATGCAGTACTGGCAAACGTTGCTGCAGGACGCCTCGGACGAGTTGCCAGGCGCCCGGCGTGATGCCGACATGGCCGGCAGCAACGGGCATTTCGTCAGCACACGACTCGACCCGCAGCTGACCCGTCAATTGCTGCAAGAAGCGCCGGCCGCCTATCGAACCCAGGTCAACGACCTGCTGCTGACCGCACTTGCGCGAGTAATCTGTCACTGGACCGGACATCCTTCGGCGCTGATCCAGCTCGAAGGCCACGGCCGCGAGGACCTGTTCGAAGGCCTTGACCTGACCCGCACCGTCGGCTGGTTTACCAGCGTTTTCCCGGTCAAGCTCACGCCGGCTCAGCGTTTGTCCGACTCCATCAAAACCATCAAGGAACAACTGCGCCACCTGCCCGACAAAGGCCTGGGCTATGGCGCACTGCGTTACCTTGGCGACGACAGCACTCAGCAGAAGCTGCGTGCCCTGGCCAGCCCGCGAATCACCTTCAACTACCTCGGGCAGTTTGACCAGAGCTTTGACGAACACGCCCTGTTCAGCCCGGCTGCCGAAGACAGCGGCGACAACCAGGACCCCAGCGCCCCTCTGGATAACTGGTTGAGCATCAACGGCCAGGTGTACGGCGGTGAATTGCAACTGAACTGGACGTTCAGCCGGGAGATGTTCGAGGAAGCCCAGATCCAGCAACTGGCTGACCACTATCGTGAGGAATTGCACAGCCTGGTTCGCCATTGCCTGGAGCCGCAGAACGGCGCCGTCACACCTTCAGACTTCCCGTTGGCGTCCTTGTCCCAGGTCCAACTGGACGCCTTGGCCCTGGACGCCCGACAGCTCGACGACGTCTACCCTCTGTCCCCGATGCAGCAGGGCATGCTGTTCCATTCGGTGTACGAGGGCCAGGACGACACTTATGTCAATCAGTTGGCCGTGGACATCCAAGGATTGGACGCTGAAAGGTTCATTCACGCCTGGCAAACAGTGGTCGAGCGCCACGATATCCTGCGCAGCGGGTTTCTCTGGAAAGATGGCTTGGCGCAACCGTTGCAGGTGGTTCACAAACACGCGAGTCTGCCGGTGAGCCAACTGGACTGGCGTAACCGCGCTATATCCCAGAGCGCATTGCAAGCCCTGGCCCGTGCTGATCGCGAACAAGGCTTCGACCTGCAGCAGGCGCCGCTGCTGCGCCTGACCCTGGTGCACCTGGAAGACAACACCTGCCACTTGATCTACACCAGTCACCACATCCTGATGGATGGCTGGAGCAACTCGCAATTGATCGGCGAGGTTCTGCAAAGCTATGCCCGGCAACCGCTGGAGCCGCTGAACGGACGCTTCAAGGATTATATCGGCTGGCTGCAACGTCAGGATCACGCTGCCAGCCAGGCTTTCTGGACGCACCAGTTGCGTGACCTGAACGAACCGACCCGAGTGGCCGCTGCCTTTGGCCGCAAGCACCAGGATGTGACCCGGTCGCGGACTCACGCCGCGCACCTGCACCGCCTCGATGCCACCAGGACGCAGGCCCTGGAGCTGTTCGCCCGGGAACAGAAGGTGACACTCAACAGCATTATTCAAGCGGCATGGCTGGTTCTGCTGGCCCGCTACAGCGGCCAGGACACAGTAGCGTTTGGCGCAACGGTAGCGGGTCGCCCAACAGACCTGCCCGGTGTGGAAAACCTGCTGGGGCTTTTCATCAATACCTTGCCGATCGTCGCCAGCCCGCAACCGAACCAGAGCGTGGCTGCATGGCTGGCCGAGGTCCAGGCACACAACCTGAACCTGCGCGAGCACGAACATACGCCGCTGCACGAAATCCAGCGCTGGTCGCCGCTCGGCGCACAGGCCTTGTTCGACACTCTCCTGGTATTCGAAAACTTCCCCGTGGCCGAAGCCTTGCAGCAAGCCGCGCCAGAGGCGCTGGTGTTTGGCGAGGTCAGGGACTTCGAACAGACCAGTTATCCGTTGACCCTTGCAGTCTCCCTGGGTGAGCGGCTGTCGCTGAGTTTCGAATACAGCTGCGCCGATTTCGATCCGCAGACCATCACCCACATTGCCGAGCATCTGGACACGCTGTTACTGCGCATGCTCGCCGACCCGAACCAACCACTGGGGCAACTGCACGCCCTGCCCCATGAGCAGCATCAGACTCTGATCGGCCAGGCCCAGGGTGGCACCGTCGATTATTCGATGGCGACCTGCGCCCATCAATTGATTGAAGCCCAGGCCGAGAAAACTCCCGGGGCGATAGCCATCGTCCTTGACGACCAGCACCTCACCTACGGCGCCCTCAACGCTCGCGCCAACCAGCTTGCCGGCAAACTGCGTGCACTGGGGGCCGGCCCCGACCGGCTGGTGGGCCTCGCGGTTGAGCGATCGCTGGACATGGCCGTAGGCTTGCTGGCGATTCTCAAGTCCGGGGCCGGTTACGTACCGCTGGACCCGACTTACCCGCCAGACAGGCTGAGCTATATGCTCGCCGACAGCGGCCTGCAACTGCTGCTGATCGAAGACCCGTTGCTACAACGCATGAGCATTCCGGCGACGGTGCGTACGTCAAACCTGACCGATGATCTGGACACCTACAGTGCCGAGAATCTGGTGCACAGCGTCGCGCCGCAGAACCTTGCCTACCTCATCTACACCTCTGGCTCCACCGGCCAGCCCAAAGGGGTCGCGATTAGCCACGGAGCACTGGCCGAATTCTGTGCCATTGCCGGCGACTACTCACAACTGAGCGCCGAGGACCGCGTGCTGCAGTTCGCGACCTTCAGTTTTGACGGGTTCATCGAGCAGTTTTATCCACCGCTGTGCCGAGGCGCCCGCGTTGTCCTGCGAGGCAACAGCGTATGGGACACAGCCACCTTCTACGAACAGATCCTGCGGCATGGCATCAGCGTCGCCGACCTGCCTTCAGCCTACTGGCACCTGTTCGCGCTGGACTGTGCGGCAGCCGGACCACGCAACTATGGCCAACTGCGACAAATTCACGTCGGTGGCGAAGCCATGTCGGTGGAAGGTTTACGACACTGGCAAGCTGCCGGCCTTGGCGCTGTACGGCTGCTCAACACCTATGGCCCCACCGAAGCAACGGTGGTGTCGAGCACGCTGGAGTGTTCCAACCTGGACCTGGACAGCCTGTCCGAGCATGGCATTCCCATCGGTCGCGCCCTACCCGGCCGCAGGATGTACGGGATGGACAAGGACTTATGCGCCGCCGCCATCGGCACGGTCGGCGAACTGTACATTGGCGGCGCCACCGGGCAGGCGCGAGCTTACCATCAGCGTGCGGCCCTGACCGCCGAGCGCTTCGTGCCTGACCCGTTCAGCAGTGCGGGCGAACGCCTCTACCGTACCGGCGACCTGGTGCGCCATCGCGCCGACGGTAACATCGAGTATGTGGGACGCAGTGATCATCAGGTCAAGATTCGAGGATTCCGTGTCGAACCGGGCGAAATCGAGACGTGCCTGCAACGCTGCGAGGGGGTTCGCGAAGCGGTGGTCATCGCCGTCGATGCTGCGACCGGTAAACAACTGGTGGGCTACGTGGTGCCAACCGAGTCCGCAAGCGCTGCCGGCGATGGCGCCTTGCACGAGGTCCTGCGTGCGCACCTCAAGGCACACTTGCCGGCGTACATGACGCCGGGCCAGTTGGTGATCCTCGCCAGGCTGCCCCTGACCCCCAACGGAAAACTTGATCGCAAAGCCTTGCCGCCCGCACAAACCGCTGTCTCGTCTGCGCCACTGGCAACCCCACAGACCGCCTTGCAACAGCAAATGGCGTTGATCTGGCAGACCGTGCTCAAGATCGACCAGGTTGGCTTGCACGACAACTTCTTCGAACTGGGCGGCCACTCGCTGCTGGTACTGCAAGCGGTAAGCCTGATCAACCAGACCTGCGGCAGCCGTCTGAGCCTGCACGATTTCATGAGCCACCCTACCCTTGACGCGCTGTGCCAGAACCTGCAAAAACCGTCCAGGCAACTGGCGGTGCGCCTCAATCAGCATCAGGGCCCACAGCCACCGCTGTTCTGTTTCCATCCGATCTTCGGCATGGTTCATAGCTACCAGCCACTGGCGGCGGCACTGGGTGAACAGACGGCGGTATACGGCATTCTCTGCGAGGCCTTTGTCGATGGCGCCTGGAGCAACACCACCTGGGCACACCTGATCGAGTTGTATGTACGCAACGTTCGCGAAGTGCAACCCCATGGACCCTATGCCCTCGCCGGTTGGTCGCTGGGGGGCAATCTTGCCATGGAGGTCGCCCATCGCCTGGAAGCCGAAGGTGAGAAGGTCGACTTCCTGGGCTTGATTGATGCGCCACCGCCGGCGACCGTGCGTCCGTTCTGGCAGGCGGTTGAAGCGCTGGAAACACCGCCCCTGGAGCGCAACGCCCTGGAGCTGTTCAAACGTTTGTCGCCGCAGCACGCGGACTCGGCTGAGCGCTGGCATCAACAGTTGCCGGCCGGAGAACGTGAAGCGTTGTTCATGGAATGGGCCAAGCGGCAATTACAGGACGATCCCGAACAGTTAGCGAGCCTGCTGTTGGGCGAGCGCGAACTGAGGCTGGGGGAGCACGTCGGCGTGAAACTGGGAGAACTCGCGCAGGACTTCGAGTACCGCCCGCTGAAGGCTGCACTGCATTGCTGGTGGGCTGGCCGGGATAAATCGCCACAGCTGGTCGGCCTCCTGGAGGCACAGCTCAAGGAGTCCTTCGGCGAACAATGCCTGGCGCTGTCGATGACCCTGGACAGCGATCACGAAGGCATTGTCGGTGCACCGTCGCTGCTCCAGTCCCTGAGCCAGTCGCTGCTCGACACGCGCTGACCTACAGCACACGGGCGGCATTGATTAAGCTGCCGCCCGTGTGTTCCCCCACTCTGACAGAGACTTTCCAGCCCACAAAAAAAGCCCCCGCACGGGTCGGTGCGGGGGCTTTTTGGTGGGTGCTTAGAACTGGTACTTGAGACCCACCATCACATTGCGTGGATCACCGCTGAAGTAGCTGTTATAGAGGCCATAACCGCTGTAGTACTGGCGATCGAATACGTTGTTGAGGTTGACCGATGCGCTCAGGTGTTTATCGATATCGTAGCGTGCCAGCAGGCCCACCACGGCGTAGCTGCCTTCCTTGGCTTCGGCTGGCAAGTCTTCATTGACGAAGTACGTCCGGCCCTGCCATGTGACGTTACCGCCCACGGTCAGGTCCTTGAGCTGCCCCTCGAGCTTGTAGCTGGTGGCCAGTTTGAACTGACGTTCCGGGCGCTCGGGACTGATGCGCTTGTGCTGCTCATCACGAGGCTGAGCGTAGGTATAACCGGCGAGCACTTGCCAACCTGGCAACACTTCACCGGAAGCCTGCAGTTCAAAGCCCTTGGTGGTATTGGTCACGCCTTCGTAAGCGTCCCTGCCGTCTTCGGTGCTGCCGACGTATTGGGCGAAGTTGTCCTGCTTGGTCTTGAACACCGCGATACTGGTATTGAGCGCACCGCCGTAGAACTCGGATTTCAGACCCGCCTCGTAGTTCTTGCCCGCCATCGGCTCGAGGACTTTACCGCTCACGTCGATGTTGCTTTGCGGTTCAAAGATGTCGGTGTAGCTGACATAGACCGAGTGCTGTTCGGTCAGGTCGTAGACAACGCCGGCGTAGGGGATGACCTTGCCGGTTTTCTTCGCGTCGTCACGGTCCGGGTTATCCGGGCTGGAGTTGGAACCCAACTCGCCTTCGCGTTTGTAATTGACGACGCGAGTGCCGAGGATCACCGAGAGTTCATCGGTAGGCTTGAACCGGGCGGCAGCGAAACCACCCACCTCCTTGATGTGGTAGTCCTGGGTGCTCCAGCTGGAGTAAGACGTCGGCCGCGCCGGGTTATTGCCCCAGGTGTCGAAGTCCACGTAGATCCGGTCGGCGTTTTCCGAAAAATACTCGGAACGACGGTTGCTGACGTTCAGCCCCAGCATGAGGTCGTGAGAACGTCCGAACAGAGAGAACGGCCCGGTGGCGTACGCGTCCACGGAGTCAGTATTGATGGTGTAGGTCTTGTGGCTGCGGAACACCTGAGCCTGTCGAGTCTGCTGGTCAGGAAACGGCCCCCAGCCCACAAGGTTGCCCTGCATCTGTTCGGTGTCACCCTTCCAGTGGCTGGCTTCAACCCGCAGCATCCAATCATTGTCGAAACGCTGCTCGACACCCCCAAAGTACTTGGTGCTTTCACTGTCACCGTAGGCCCATTTGGCCGCCGGGTTCTTGGAACGGGAAAAATCGGTGCGGCTGCCATCGGAATAGAACAGCGGTAGTTGGCCAAAGCTCGACCCGTTGGAGTTGATCTTCTGATAGTCGATCCCGCCGTAGACCATGGTGTTGTCGTTGAGGTCGGCCTCGCCAATGGCGTAGAACACGTTTTTCTTCGACGAGTAATAGTCGATGAACGAATTGGCATCGTCGTAGGCAGCCACCACCCGGCCGCGCAAGGCACCGTTTTCCGAAAGCGGGCCAGAAAGATCCATCTCGGTACGGTAGCGATCCCAGGTTCCACCGCTGCCGGAGACATATCCCTGGAAGTCCTTGGTCGGACGTTTACGCACCAGGTTGACGACACCCGCCGGGCTGCCGACTCCACTCATCAGACCGGTCGCGCCGCGGACCACTTCCACGCGGTCGTAGATGGCCATGTCGCGCACACCCAGGCCATTGGTGTTGGTGGTGAAGTCAGAGGTCGGAACGCCGTCGTACTGGAAGTTGTTCAGGCCAAAGCCACGGGAGTAGAAGTTGTAACGCTCGGTGTCATCATGCATGACCGCCACACCGGGGGTTTGCTGCAACACATCAGAAATAGTGCCCAGCCCCTGATCCGTCATTTGTTGACGGGTGATCACCGTGACCGACTGCGGCGTTTCACGTAACGTCAACGGCAATTTGGTCGCGGTGCTGGTGGCGCCGGTGGTATATGAGCCCGAGTTCTCGGTGGTTTCACTCATGGCCACAGCGCCGATTTTCGTTGCGCCCAGCTGCAACGCACCGGTCTCGCCCGCACCGCTGAGCAGCACGGTATTGTCTTCAATCGTGTAGGAAATCCCGGTGCCGCTGAGTAGCTTCTGCAATGCCGATGACACATCCAGATCGCCGTGCAGCGCCGTGGCACGTTTGCCCTGAACCAGATCAGGGGAGTAGAGAATCTGCCGACCTGATTGCTGCCCCAGCTCGCGCAAGGCGCCTTCAAGCGATTGCGCCGGAATGTTCAGCTCGGCGGCAGCCAGCGAACCGGACATGCCCAGGGACAGGCTCAGCACCGCGGCGGTGAAGGGTTGCGGACGCCCCTTTAATAAGTCCAAAGCCCGCTGCAGCGAGGTTTTGTTGTGTCGTTCAACAGACATCGATATGCCCTTTCAGAGTAGAGAACTCAGCAGAAGTTAGCGCGAATGAGAATGCTACTTGTTTGATATCAGTCATAAGACGTGCCACCGCGACGAAACCGGAAGGTTTTTGCTGAAAAAATTCATTTAAGTTTTAGAGCGCTGAAAAGCTGCCTGGCCGTCTCCTTGACGGCCAGGCAGGACACGTCAGGCAGTGGCGGAAGGTCGCGACCTGGCGAGCAGCGCCTCGCGTTGTTGTGGCGACAGGCTGTTGAGTTTCACCCGTACCTGAGCGGTGCGTTCCAGTACACCGGGAGCAGCTTCGTTGCGTGTCAGGGCAATCGCCAATTCGGAAACACTCGGATGGTCAAACACCACGCCGGGATGAACGTCCAGCTGCAATTGCTTGCGCAGCGCCGACACCAGTTTGATCACCAGCAACGAGTGCCCGCCGAGGGAGAAGAAATTCTGCTCGATACTGAGCCGCTCGACCCCCAACAACTGCGCCATGCCTTCCGCCAACAAGGTCTGCAACGCGGTACTTGGCGCCACATAGACCTGCGCCGCCAGCAGCGACTCGGGTGCCGGCAGGCCATGACGGTCCAGCTTGCCATTGGCCAAACGGGGCAGATGCTCCAGGGCAAAGAAGTGCGCCGGTACCATGGCGCCCGGAAGGCTCGCATTGAGCTGCTCACGCAGCACGTCGAGCCAACCTTCGGCAGGCGTCCCTTGCGCCTGGACATACGCCACCAGTTGCACATTGGCCTCATCACCTTCGCACGCACGCCAGGCAGTAACCACCGCCTGGGCGACAACCGGCTGCGCCAGCAGCGCTTGCTCGACTTCCGCCAACTCGATACGGAAACCACGCACCTTAACCTGATGATCACGACGACCTACCAGTTGCACACCGCCTTGAGGCAAATAGCGTCCGAGGTCGCCACTGCGGTAAAGGCGCTCACCGGGACGGTACGGGTGCTGGATAAAGGCTTCGCTGCCCTGCCCATTCAAATAGCCACGCGCCACTTGCTGACCGCCGATATACAACTCGCCCAACGCCCCCTGCGGCACTTCACGCAACTGCTCGTCGAACAGGTAGACCTCGCACCCGTCGAACACCTGTCGCAATGGCACCCCGTGGCTCAGGTCGCTGTTTCTGTCGAGGGGCTGATAGAGCACGCCCACGGTGGTTTCGGTGGGACCGTAGTGGTTGAACAGACGACACGTCGGCGCAACCTGGAAGATCAGCTCCACCAGACTCGGCGCAATGGCCTCGCCCCCCAGTATCAGGGTCGTCGGCAAATAACGACTGTGTTCGTCGAACAGCGCACTGAGGTGCGACGGCACGATTTTCAGGCAGTCGATCTGATGGCCCTGCATAAACCCGGCAAAGTGCCCGACCTCTTGCAGGTCTTCATCGCGGGCGATGTGCAGCGGGGCTCCGTGCAGCAAGGCGGCAAACAGCGTGGTGTGCCCCAGGTCGGCGGCCACCGTGGAGGTCATGGCGAATGACGTGCAATCAGCCAGCCCCAGCGCAGCGGTGGAAGCCAGCACGTAGTTGAGCAATTGCCGATGTTCGACCACCACGCCTTTGGGTGTACCGGTGCTGCCAGAGGTAAACAGCACATAGGCGGCCTGGTTCGCCGAGACCGGGGCCCAGTCAAAGACCACATCGCGGTCAATCTCGGGCAGTTGATCCACCAGCAGCACTGCCGCCGAATGCCCCTGCCCACGAGCCCGGTCAGTGACCGTCAACACCGCGCCGGCCTGCTCAATGATCAACGCCTGACGGGCTGCCGGCCATTGCGGATCAATCGGCACCCACGCCGCACCGGCGCGCCAGACAGCGAGCAACGCTACCACCAGGTCCAGCGATCGGGGCAACGCCAGGGCCACGACCTGTGTCGGCTGCACCCCGCTGATGCGCAAGTGGCGAGCCAGCTGTTCGACACGATCGGCCAGCGCCCGATGCGTCAGTTGCACACCGGCGAAGCTCAAGGCCAGCGCTTGCGGCGTGCACTCTGCCCACTGGGCAATCAACTGCGGCAGGCTCGGACCCTCCAGGTTCAATGGCAGGCCGATGCACCGTTGCTGGCGCGCGCGCTCTCGTGCACCGATCACCGGCAGATCGGCGAGCGCGGTATCGGGAGCCGCCGCCAGGCCGTGCAACAAGGTTTGATACTGTTCCAGCAAGCCGTCTATCGATGCCTCGTCATAGTGCAGCGGATCAAACCGCAGTTGGATGGCGCGTACCTGCTCTTGCGCCTCCATCAGGCGCAGCTCCAGCTCAAACGGCGCCACCGCGTCGTCCACGGCCCTGACCGCCCAGTTACCGTAGGGTGGCGATTCAGCCTCGCAAGCAACGCCGAACAACTGGTGCTGCGTGCTCGACGGTGCCTGCACCGACCAGTGTTCCTGCCAGGTCAGGTGCGCTTGCGCCTGGGCTTCAAGTTCCGGCAGCCAATGCCCGAGGCTGTGTTGCAGGGGTACGTCGATGACCAAGGGCAGGGTTTTCTCGAACACGCCCACGCACTCGGCGAAAAACTCGTAGTCCTGCCGGCAATCGTGACGCCAGCCCACCTGCATCTTTGTCTGCCCGCCAATACGTGCCAACAGAACCCACCAGGCCGCTTGCATGACCCGGGCAACCGGTTGCCCCAGCGCTTGAGCATAGCCGGTGAGAGCCCGTTGCAACGCGGGTTCAAGGGCAGCCCGTAACGTTTGCCCATCCTGCAAGCGAGCCACACCGTTGTGTCGATAGGCCAGGGCCGGCGCGTTCGCCGAGCCCATTTGTCGCCAATAGTCGCGACCGCTCGCCGCGTCTTCGTCCTGCTCCATCTCCCCACGCCAATCAACGTACTGCGCGTACTGCCCGGCCTCCGGATCCAGCGCACACGATTGATCGGCCACATAAGCCTGATGCAACGCGGCGCAAAGCACCCGCAACCCGTTGCGGTCGCTGAGTAAGGCCGAAATGCGCAACGCCAGGCCATGGTGCTGTTCGCCCAACCGGCAGGCATGCAGCACCGCAAGCGTCCGCGCGTCTTCGGCAAAACCGAGTTGTTGCTCGGCGCGCATCTGCGCTTCGAAGGCCTCCCAGCCTTGGGCGGCGGGCTCGATCCGTAAAGGCCAGCCCGAACGTGGCTCCAGGGTCTGGCGCACGCCTCGATAGGTCGGCACCCGCAGTAAACGGGTCGCCAGAATGGGTTGGTCGACCAGCACTTGATCGGCGGCGCGCTGCAACCGCGCCAGGTCCAACGCCCCGCGGACCTCGATCAACAGCAGCAGCGCATGATGTTTATCGCCCACCGCGTCATTCAAGCACGCTTGCTGTTCCGGGCTCAGGGCCTGGCCGTAAGAGGTACTCATTGTCCGGCCTCCACTTCCAGTGCCCGAAGCAACGGTTGCTCCCGGGATGCTTGCAGCGCTGAACGATCGAACATGTCGCCCATCGCCACGACGATCTTGCGTGGGCCTTCGAACGGGTCACGGGCATGCGCTGCAAGCATATTGTCCATCAACACCACATCGCCTTTTTGCCAGTCGAAGCGCACCGCACATTCCTCGTAAAGCTCACCGATCAACGCCATGACCTCATCTTCAATTGGAGTGCCATCGCCGTAATAGACATGCCGGGGCATGTTGTCGATGCCGAACAGGCCGATCAGGTCGTCGCGCACATCCGCGTCCAGGCAATAGATATGGTGCAACTGCACCTGATTGAAGAATGAGCGCGCCCCTGTCAGCGGGTGGGTGATGACCGCCGGGCAACGCGTGCGCGTCTGCAACTCATCGTTGTCCAGCCACACCCATTCGATACCGGCTGCCAGGCAGCGGGCCTCAACCTCCTGGCGGTCGTCAGTCTTGAAGAAATGCCGCCACGACACGTCGAGCTTGTCGGTGAAAGTGCGCACATACAGCAGGCCTTTTTCTTCGAACTTTTGCAGCAGTTCGGCCGGCAACCGGCGGCACATCTCCCGGCAATCGACAATCGGCGTGGCACCGCCCACCGGCGACGGCAGCTCGCAATAAAACATTTGCTTGCGCGGCCAACGGTCCTGATGCGAGCTCTCGTTGTGGAACAGGATCATTTTCTTTTCCGGGTACGGCGTGGAGCGGTAAGTGTTCTTGCCCCCGTCCTTTTTCGGCAGGTCGCCATAGTTGCCGTAAAGCCCCGGCTGCAAGGCTTCGGCAAACTGCTCGAATTCCTCGATGCCGTTCAATGCAAAACCACGGAACAGAATGCTCGCATGGCTGGCCAGCTTTTCCTCGACCAGGGCCCGGTTGGCTCTCACCCATTCGATAACGTCCAGGCCACTGTCCGCAGGCTGTGCCAGCAGCGGGAAAACCTGGCCTTCGCGTAACGCGCGAAATTGCACCTGAGGCCCGTTGGCCGGCGCCGTTGGTGGCCCCTTCTTGAGGAACTTATTGAGCTTGTCGAACTTCTTGCTCGCGACCTTTTCCGTGGCAGGCGCTGGTGGTGCAACAGACATGACGAATTCTCCGGACAGTGTGTGTCGGTCCTGCACCGCCTGCTCAAGAATGCCGATCCAGCTGCGCATCATCATTTCGATGCGTTCGCGCCGGAACAGGGCGACGGCGTACGACCAATTACAAACAAGGCTATTTCCAAGCTCTTCAACGAACAGGCCCATCTCGAATTTCGAGTGGCGCTCTTTTAGTTCCAGTGGTTCCAGCACCAGGTCGTCGACCCGCAAGGTCGCACTGGGCGTGTTGTTCATCACGAACAACACCTGAATCAGCGGATTGATACCTTTGATACGTTCCAAGGCGCAGGCGTCGATGATCAGGTCGAGCGGCAGTTCCTGATGCTCGAACGCGGCCAGCGCGTTGCGGTTAAGCGTCTGTACGTATTCGCTGAAAGGCTGCTGCGGTGTCAGGCGCGAGCGCATCGGCAAGACGTTGACGAAGAAGCCGATCAACCCTTCCAGGGCCTGTTGCTGACGACCCGCCACGTCCGTGCCAATCACCAGGTCGGTGGTGTCACAGGTGCGGTGCAACATCAGTTGGAACGCAGCCAGCATCAACAGGTACGGGGTGCACCCCAACTGCTGGGCCAGCGCCTTGATCGGTTCGTAGAGCGGCGCTTCGAGGCGCAGTTCCACGCTGTCACCGTCATGGCTCGCCTGGGCAGGCCGTGGGTAATCCAGGGGCAACGGCAGGTGTGAAGGTGCACCGCGCAGGGTTTCCCGCCAGTAGTCGGTGTCTGCCGCAAGCCATCCATCACTCAGCAGGCGCTGCTGCCAGAAGGCATAGTCGAGGTATTGCACGGGCAAAGGCGGCAACGGTTCCGGGCTGCCGCCGTACAGCGCAATCAACTCCTGCACCAGCACCGCCATCGACCAACCATCGGAGATGATGTGGTGCATCGCGAACAGAATCAGGTGCTCCTGTGGGCCATGCCGCAACAAGTGCACCCGCAGCAACGGCACCTGTTCCAGGTCGATACGTTCGGCGCCGCAGTCAAGCAGCCATTGCTGCTGTGCCTGGGCACGTGCCTGGGAATCCAGGCTGCTGATGTCGAGCACGCGAATCGGCAAATCGACGTGTTCGGCCACCCGCACCAGCGGGTTACCGTCGTCGTCTTCGTGATAACTGGTACGCAGAATCTCGTGGCGTTCGATCAACTGCGCAAAGCTGCGCTGCAAGCGTTGCAGGTCCAGTTCGCCGCGTACGGTCAGCGCTGCGGGCAAGTTATAGGCCGCGCTGTCTGCGGAAATACGCTCAACCAACCACAACCGCTGCTGCGCCAGGGAAAGCGGCAACACCCCCACGCGCGGCACCGTCACCAGGGGCGGTAATACCCGTTGGGGTTGGGCCAGGGCGCGACGCTGCTCCAGGCGTTCAGCCAGGGCCGCCAGTTGCGCACATTCAAACAGATCGCGCAGACGCAGGGTGTCGAGCCCTTCGGCGTGTGCACAGGACACTACCCGCGTGGCCAACAGCGAGTGCCCGCCCAGCTCGAAGAAGTGATCCCCCAGGCCCACTTGCTCAACCTGCAAGACCTGCTCCCAGATACCCGCCAACTGCCGTTGCAGGGTCGTGACCGGAGCCTGGTACGCATCGCGCCCCTGATTCAGGTCCGGCACTGGCAGGGCCTTGCGGTCCAGCTTGCCATTGGGGCTCAACGGCATATGTGACAACAGCGTCAGGTGTGTGGGCACCATGTAATCAGGCAGCAAAGCCTTGAGATGCTGACGCAGCCCATCGCGCCAGGCGCTCTGGATCTCGGCCTCGGCATGCACCAGCGCTGATTCGCGAGGCACCAGCCACGCCGCGACCTGCAAACCACCGGCGCCTTCCAGGGTCATCACCAACGCCTCGCGCACGCCAGGGTATTCCTGCACCCGCGCTTCGATTTCGCCGAGTTCGATACGGAACCCGCGAATCTTCACCTGATGGTCGGCGCGACCGACGTACTCGATCACCCCGTCCGCGCGATAGCGCGCCAGGTCGCCGGTACGGTACAGACGGCCAGGCCCGAACGGGCTCGGTACGAACTTTTCAGCACTCAAGGACGGGCGGTTGAAATAGCCACGCGCCAGCAACTCTCCGCCGATCAACAACTCACCAACCACGCCCACCGGCACCGGATTGAGGGCGTCATCCACCAGGTAAATCGAGCGTCCGTCGAGCACCTTGCCAATGGGCATCACCAGGGGCAAGGCCGCAGCACCGGAAACATAGTCCGCGCAGTCCAGTGCCGTGGCGGTGACGGTTGCCTCGGTAGGACCGTAGGTGTTGTACAGCGCCAAATGCCCCAGGCCAGCTTCTCGCCAGGCCAGCAAGCCTTCCGGCGGCATCGCTTCTCCGCCGGCGTGTACCTGGCGCAAACGCCCGTAGCTGCGAGGCCCCTGAGTGGCGAAATCGCGGGCCAGCATGTGCCAATAGGCCGTGGTCACGTCGACCACACTGATGCCATGGTGAATGACCTGCTGGTAGAACGTCTCGCTGTCCCACAGCTCACCACCACGCAGCACCACACACGCGCCTTCGCACAATGCCGGGTAAAGCTGTTCGACAAACCCGTCAAAGTTGAAGGTCCCGAACTGCAAGACACAGTCGTCGGCGGTCAACTGGAACACCGCTTTCATGACCTCGGTGTGCCGCGCCACTGAAGCATGGTTGATCCCCACGCCTTTGGGCCGGCCGGTGGAGCCCGAGGTGAACATGACGTAAGCGAGGTTATCCGGATGAGCCAGGTTCGGCAGGTCCAGCGTGGGATATTCCGCCAGCCATTGCTCGCAGGTGTCCACGCACAACACCTCGACACCGGCCGGAATGGGCAAGTGTTCCCGCAGCGCAGTCTGGGTCAGTAACAACTGCAAGCCACTGTCCTCGATCATCCAGCCCAGGCGCTGGGCGGGATATTCCGGGTCCAGGGGCACATAGCCGCCGCCGGCTTTCAAAATCGCCAGCAGGCCGATGATCATGTCCAGCGAACGGCCCACGGCAACCCCGACCAGAACGTCCGGGCCAACACCCAGTTCACGGAGTTTGTGCGCCAAGCGGTTGGCACGCTGGTTCAGCGCCGTATACGACAGTCGCTGGTCATCCAGGACCAGCGCCGGCGCATCACCGCGCGCCGCCACCTGAGACTCAAACGCCTGATGCACGCACAGTGCGGCAGCCGTCGTGTGGGCGGGGTTCCAATCGTGAATCATTGCCTGATACTCGCCGGCCAGTAGCGTCGGCACTGCCCCAAGGGGCTGCCGGGCATCACTGACAAACTGCTCCAGCACATGGCGCAGGTGGCCGAGCAAACCGTGGATACTCGGTTCGGCAAAGCGCTCGCGCTGATAGCCCAGGCTCAGTGACAGCCGATCACCGCTGTAGACGGTCAGCGCCAACGGGTAGTTGGTGTGTTCGTGGTTTTGCGCGCCACTGAAGCGCAGGCCGCCAGTGGCACCTTGCTGCAAACTCTGGGCAACCGGGAAGTTCTCGAACACCACTATGCTGTCGAACAGGGCTTCACCGGCAGAACCTGCCCAACGCTGGATATCGTACAGCGGGGGGTGTTCATGTTCGCGCAAGCCCAGGTTGAGCGCCTGGACCTGCTGAATCCACTCACCCACCGATTGCTCCACGGAGGGCTCGGCAATCAGCGGCAAGGTGTTGATGAACAGCCCGACTTGCCGCTCGATGCCTGGCAATTCGGCCGGACGCCCCGATACCGTGGTGCCCAAGGTCACACAGCGCTGGCCGGTGTAACGCTGCAGCAGCAACAGCCAGGCGGCCTGCACCAGGGTATTGACGGTGACCTTCTGCTCACGGGCAAACTCGACCAAGCGCAACGAAGACGGGGCGTCCAGCAGCAGGTCGAGTTCAGCGTAGCCCTGTCCGGGGCATTCCTGGCGCGCCATGGCCGAGGCCAGCAGCGTCGGCCCGTCCAACCGGCCCAACCGCTCCATCCAGAAGGACTGACTGGCCTCGGCGTCCTGGCGTTGCAACCAATCGATGTACTGGCGATAACGTACGGGAGGCGCGAGTGAGTGCTCGCCGGCGTACCGCGCGAGCATTTCAGCCAAGAGCTGGGCGTTGCTCCAGCCGTCCATCAGGATATGGTGGTTGGTGTAAACCAGGTGATACCGCTGCTCATCCAGGCGAATCAAGGTCAAGCGCATCAACGGCGCCTGGCTCAGATCAAAGCCTAGCAGGCGATCCTGTGCGGCGAACGCCTGAGTGTCCTGCCCGGCGGCGTCGCGCCAGTCGAGGACCTCCAGCGGCAACCTGACCGTACGATGCACCACCTGCAGCGGCTGCTGGCTGCCGTTTTGCCAGATAAAACCGGTGCGCAGGATGTCATGGGCATCCAGGGTCGCCTGCCATGCCGCGCGAAAACGCTCTACGTCCAGGCCATCGACATCCACGGCCAACTGATTGACATAGGTGTCGTCCCCCTGCTCGTAGAGGGTATGGAACAACATGCCCTGCTGCATGGGCGATAACGGGTAGATATCGTCGATGGCCGCCCCGGCCAGCGGCAGCCCGTCGAGTTGCTGCTGGGTCAGGTTCGCCAGCGGGAAATCAGACGGCGTCACCTGTCCGGCAGGGGTCCGGCAGCAATGGTCGATCAACGCCGTGAGTTCGGCGACGTAGTCGTCGGCCAGGCGCTGGATCGTCGACACGCTGAACATGTCGCGGCTGAAGCCCCATTGCAACGACAGCTCGCCGCCATACACCTGGCCTTCCACGGTCAGCCAATTGGCCAGCGGAGCCTGGGGATCCTGGGCCTGCCCACTGCCCTCCTCAGAGGGTATAAACAAAGCGTTCTGATCGAACTGACGATCAAACTGGCCGAGGTAGTTAAAGGTGATGCGCGGCTGCGGCAGGGCCGCTAACGCAGCGCCGACCCCAGGCTCGGCAAGGTAGCGCAGCACGCCGTAGCCAATGCCTTTGTCCGGCACCGCACGCAGTTGCTCCTTGACCGCCTTGATCGTGGCCGGCAGGTTTTCGCCCGGGATCAGGTTGACCGGGAACAGGCTGGTGAACCAACCCAGGGTACGGGTCAGGTCCAGGCCTTCGAACAGGTCTTCGCGGCCGTGGCCTTCCAGCTGAACAAGGGTGCTGCCCTGCCCGCTCCAGCGGCACACCACTCGCGCCAATGCCGCCAGCAGCAGGTCGTTGACTTGGGTGCGATAGGCGGCGGGCGCCTGGGTCAGGAGCTGACGCGTCGTGTCGGCATCCAGGGTGCTACTGACTTTCTGCTCCAGGCAGTGATGCAGGGCGCCTTGAGGATTATCGCAAGGCAAGTCCCCCGACGGAGCGTGCCGAAGGCGCGCCTGCCAATCTTCAAGCTGTGGCAGGAAGCGCGGAACGGCGTCTTGCAGTCGAGCGGTCCAGGCTTGATAGGACGTGGTCTTGCCCGCCACAGCCGGCACGCTGCCGTCCCGCAAGGCGCGATACATTTGCTGCAAATCATCCAGCAACACACGCCAGGACACACCGTCCACCACCAGGTGATGGATCACCAGCAACAGGCGCTGGGTTTGATCGGGCATCTGTACCAGCAGCGCCCGCATCAACGGACCGCGGTGCAGATCGAGGCTGCGCTGGGCTTCGTCACACAGGCCGGCCAGGGCCTCATGACTGTCGGCCTGACGCTGCCATAACAGTGATGCGTCGTCAGGCCCGCTGTAATGCTGCAGCCATCCCTCGGTACCCGGCTGATACCGCAGACGCAGGCCATCATGGTGGTTGACCAATTGCTGCAACGCGGCGTCCAGGTGCGCCGCCGCTATCGGCTCGCGCGGCACCAGCAACAACGACTGGTTCCAGTGCTGACGCTGGGGGATGTCCTGGGCGAAAAACCACTGCTGCACCGGGCTGAGAAAAGCCGGACCGTGGGCAGCGCCCTGGTCGATGGCGGTGTGCGTGCGCAGGCTTGCGACTTGCGCCAGGCTACGCAGGGTCTGGTGCTGGAACACGTCCTTGGGGCTCAGGCTGATCTCGGCCTGGCGTGCCCGGCTGACCACTTGCATGGAGACGATGGAGTCGCCACCCAGTTCGAAGAAGTTGTCGTCCAGCCCCACGCGCTCAACCCCGAGCACCGTTTGCCAGATCGACGCGAGGTTTTTTTCCGTTTCGCTGCGGGGCTCGACGTGTTGCCGGGCCGGTTGTGAACTGTCGATGGCCGGCAGGGCCTTGCGGTCGAGTTTGCCGTTGGGGGTGAGTGGCAAGTGTTCCAGGAACAGCAAGTGGTTGGGCACCATGTAAGCCGGAAGCACCTGCTTGAGCGCAGCCTTGAGGGTTTCGCGCAAGGCTTCCTGAGCCTCGGCATCACCGGGCAAACGTGGGTCGGTGGGCACCAGATAAGCCGCCAGTTGCTGGCCGCTCGGGCTGTCCTGGGCCAGTACCGCCAACTCGCGTATTGCGGGCTGGCGCAACAGCTGCGCCTCGATTTCCCCCAGCTCGATACGGAAGCCGCGCACCTTGACCTGATGGTCGATGCGCCCCTGGTACTCCAGCACGCCGCCGTCCTGATAACGCACCAGGTCGCCGGTGCGGTAGAGACGTTCGCCATCGTTGGAGAACGGGTTGGGTACATAGCGCTCGGCCGTCAGCGCGGCGCGTCCGAGGTAGCCGCGGGTGATCCCCGCGCCCGCCAGGTAGAGTTCGGCGCAAACACCCTGGGGCACAGCCTGCAACTGGGCATCCAACAGGTAGCTGGCGGTATGGTTGATGGGCCGGCCAATACTCGGCTGGCGCCCGGCGGTACGCCGGGTGTAGGTGGAGTAAGTGGTGTCTTCAGAAGGCCCGTAAAGGTCGTAGACATGCTCGACGCCAGGCTGTTGATACAGCGCCTCCACCAAGGTCTGTTTCAGCGGCTCGCCGGCCAGGTTGATGATGCGCACAGAGGGAGGAATCTGCCCCGTGCGCTGGAGCGCGGCAATCGCCGATGGCACCGTGTTGATCAAGCGAACCCGGTCGCGGGCCGGCAGGTCGGGCAGCTCCAGGGCGTTGCGGGCGATGATCAGCGAGCCGCCGGCGGCCAGGGTCACAAACAGTTCCCACACCGACAGGTCGAAACATATCGACGTCGAGGCCAATACACCCTGCACATCCTCACGGCTGTAGACCCGCTGCGACCAGTCGATCAGCGCCAGCACATTACGATGGGCAATCGCCACGCCCTTGGGTTTACCCGTGGAGCCCGAGGTGTAGATCACGTAGGCCAGGTTGCCCGGGGACACTGCCGTCACCGGTTCGGTGACAGGCCACGGCGCCAACACCGACGCCAGATCGTCGAGCAAAATCACTTGGGTATCGGGGATGATCGGCAGGGTGGCCGCCACCGCCTGCTCGGTCAGCAGCAGCAAGGCGCGGCTGTCTTCGAGCATGTAGGCCACGCGCTCGGGCGGGTAGTCCGGGTCCAGCGGCACATACGCGCCACCGGCCTTGAGCACCGCCAGCAGCGCCACCAGCAACGCCTCGGAACGGACCATTGCCACGCCGACGCGCACCTCTGGCCCCACTCCGCGCTTGATCAGCAGATGGGCTAACTGATTGGATTGCTGATCAAGTTGCTCATAGGTCAGCTCACGGACGCCAAAGGTGACCGCCAGTGCCTGCGGAGTTTGCCGCGCCTGCTCGGCAATGCGCTGATGGATGCACAGCGCCTCGGGGAAGCTGTCGTGACGGGGATTCCAGTCATGCACGATGCGCTGGTATTCGTCTTCGTCCAGCAGCGGCAAATCGCCGACCGCTTGACGGGGATCGGCCACCATCCCCTGCAACAGTCGCAACCAATGGCGCGCCATGCGCTCGATGGTGGCCGGGTCGAACAGATCATCGGCGTAAGTCAGTGCGGCGTGCAGGGTGCCGGACTGCTCATAGGTGTCCAGTGTCAGGTCGAATTGCGTGGTACGGCCTTGCCCTTGCACCAGGCTCAGTTCCAGACCTGACGCGGTGCTGACCGTGGAAATATCCGCCACCTGTGGCTGGTGGTTGTACATCACCTGGAACAGCGGTGTGTGGCTCAAGCTGCGCTCGATATTCAGCGCCTCCACCAGCCGTTCGAAGGGCAGGTCCTGGTGGGCTTGGGCACCAAGGGCCGCCTCCTTGATGGCTGCCAGCAGTTCGTCGACAGGGGTTTGCCCGTTCAATTCAGTGCGCAGTACCTGGGTGTTGACGAAGAAACCGATCAGCCCTTCGATCTCGCTGCGGTTACGGTTGGCAATCGGCACGCCAACCCGAATATCGCCCTGACCGGTGTAGCGGTGCAGCAGCACGTTGAACGCGCCCAGTAGCAGCATGAACAGGGTCACTTGATGCTGCTGCGCACAGGCGCGCAATTGCTCTACCAGCCGGGCGTCGACTGCGAAGGCATGACGTGTACCGCGATAGCTGGGCATGGCTGGACGAGGGTGATCCGTGGGCAGTTCCAGCACCGGATGCTCATTACCCAGGCGCGCCTGCCAGTATTCCAACTGGCGGGCCTGCTCCCCCGCTTCCAGCCAGCGGCGCTGCCACAGGGCGTAGTCGCTGTACTGGATCGGCAGGGCCGGCAACCGCGGCTGCTCATTTCGCTCATGGGCGTCATAGCAGCGAATGAACTCGTCGATCAGCACGTTCATCGACCAGCCATCGGAAACGATGTGGTGCAAGGTCAGCAGCAGCACGTGTTCCTGCTCGGCCAGCTTGAGCAAGTGCACCCTCAGCAAAGGGCCGTTGGCCAAGTCGAAGGGCAGCAGCGACTGGCGGGTGGCGGCCTGTGTCACCGCCTGCTCGCGCTCGGCTGGCGCCAGGGCGCTGAGGTCTGATTGCTCGATGGCCAGCGGCGACTGTGCGGCCACTTGCAACAGACTATCATCCGCCTGGCGCTGGAACACCGTGCGCAAAGTCTCATGGCGGGCCACCAGGCTGGCGAACGCCTGCTCAATCGCCGGCAGGCTCAACGCCCCTTTCAGCCGCACCGCTCCCGGCAAGTTATAGGCGCCACTGGCAGGGTCCAGTTGCCACAGAAACCACATCCGCTGCTGCGCGTAGGACAGCGCCTGCCGGTCCTCGGCCTCCACTCCTGCAGGAATCGGAAACCGCGAGAACTCCACCCCTTCCCTCTGCAGCGCCTGGAGGAACATCTGGCGTTTTTCCAGGGGCAACCCGATAAACCGGCGAGCAAGTTTCAAGGAGTCTTCAGCGTTCATTTCTTGGGATCCGGGGCAATAGGCAGGAAGCACAAAGGCACGTCGTCCCTATAAAACGAATCTGGAGGGGAAAAATTAGCGGGGGATTTGGGGCGCAGGCAACGGTGTCATCAAGGGTTACATCAAACACCGAGCGGCTCGGCGAGGCTGTCCTATCATTGACTCAACCCATCAATTGCAACTACATTTAGTTACAGGCAAGGATCGCCGTGTCGAAAAATGAAAAGCTGCTGGCCAAACTGCTCAATGAACAATCGGCCTTTACCTGGCCCGAACGGGTAACGCTGCTGCGGCGACTGGGTTACACGCAAATCGAAGGGGCAGGTAGCCGGGTCAGGTTCGACATAGGCGACCCCAGTGCAATGATCACCCTGCACAAGCCTCACCCCGGCAACGAACTGAAACACTACATTCGGCGCCAAATCATCGAACAATTGAAATCAGGAGAACTGATTCAGTGAACAACCAGCTGAAACACAAAGGCTACATCGGCTCCATCGAAGCCAGCCTCGAAGACAACTGCCTGTTCGGAAAGCTGCTTTTCATCAAGGCACTGGTCAGCTACGAGGGCAAAACCGTCGCTGAACTGGACGCCGCCTTTTGCACCGCCGTGGACGACTACATCGAGACCTGCCAGGCCCTTGGGCAAACACCGGAAAAGCCCTGTAAGGGCTCGTTCAACGTCCGTGTCGGCCATGACCTCCATTTGGCCGCCGCCCTCGCGGCGACCCGGCAAAAAGTCACGTTGAACGATCTCACGCGGCAGGCGCTGAACGAATTCCTGCAACATCGTGGCGCACTGGTGACAGGGTAATCACCCCAACCGCCGATATCCCAACACCGCCGCCCCCAGCACCACCGCCCCCGCCGCCAGCGCCACCCAGAACCCGCTGGGGGCGCCGAAGTTGTCGATCATCCAGCCCGAGCTGGCGGCGCCAATGGCCACACCGATGCTCAGGCCGGTGATCAGCCAGGTCATGCCTTCAGTCAGGCGGCTCGGCGGGACGATTTGCTCCACCAACGCCATGGACACGATCAATGTCGGGGCGAAGAACAGCCCAGAGATGAAGATCGCCGCCGCCAACCCGGGAATGTTCGTCACCAGCAGCAACGGCAATGTGGTGATCGCCGTGGCCACGCCGCAGTACAGGAACTGGCGCGGCAAGGGCGCTTTCAACTTGAGTGCACCAAACGCCAGCCCGGCCAGGCACGAACCAATGGCGTACACCGACAGCACAATGCTCGCGGCGGCGGGCTGGCCTTGATGCTGGGCGAAGGCGACGCTGACCACATCCACCACCCCAACGATGACCCCCATGGCCATCAACAACACCATCAGGATCAACACCGAGGGCGAGGCGATCAGCCAACGCCCGTGTTCGGCGTGGTGTTCATGCACCGGTGGTTCGGTCTGGCGTTGCAACACAAAGGCGGTCACACCCACTGCCAAAAACAGCGCGGCAATCAACGGCCCGGCTTCGGGGAACAGCAGCACGCACAAGCCCACCGAGACCGGCGGGCCGATAATGAACACCACCTCGTCGAGCACCGACTCCAGGGCAAACGCGGTTTGCAGTTTGGGCTGGCCGCGATACAGCTCGGTCCAGCGCGCCCGCACCATGGCCGACATGTTGGGCATGCAACCGGCCAGGGCAGCGAAGATGAACAGCGTCCACGTCGGCGCCTGCAAGCGGGTGCAGAGCAACAGCAGCAACAGCGCGCCGCCGCCGATGGAAGCCGCCAACGGCAACACCCGGCCCTGGCCATAACGGTCCACCAATCGCGAGACCTGGGGCGCGCAAAACGCGGTGGCCAGGGCGAAGGTGGCGGTCACCGCCCCTGCCAATCCGTAACCGCCGTGCACTTGCGAGAGCATGGTGATCAAGCCGATCCCGGTCATGGAGATCGGCATGCGGGCGAGCATGCCCGCCAATACAAAAGCCCTGGAACCTGGCGCCTGGAACAGCTCGGCGTAGGGGTTTGCCATGTGTGTAACCTCTTCCTGAGCGCCCTGAAACTTGCTATTCGAGGTATTCGGGGCAAAATACATACGGTGCGTATGTGACAAATCATGCGTAACATACGCGCCGTATGTCAATCGCCTATTGTGAGCCTTACCCATGAGCCGAGCCCGTGCCGACATGATCGAAGACACCCGCGCCCGCCTGATCGCCAGCGCCCGCCACGCCTTCGCCACGCAAGGCTACGCCCAAACGTCGATGGATGATTTCACCGCCCGCGCCGGCCTGACCCGGGGAGCGTTGTACCATCATTTTGGCGACAAGAAGGGCTTGCTCGCGGCGGTGGTTGCGCAGCTGGACGGTGAAATGGACGCGAGCCTGCAGCGTATCTCGGAACAGGCCGATCACCCTTGGGAAGGGTTTTGCGAACGCTGCCGGGCCTATTTGCGCATGGCTCAGGATCCCGAGATCCAGCGCATCGTATTGCAAGATGCCCCGGCGGTGCTGGGCGCCACCGACCAGCAGCAATGCGTGGACTCGCTGCGCCAACTGCTCGATGACCTGATGCAAGCGGGCCTCATCGAGCATGCGGGCAGCCAGGCGTTGGCGAGGCTGATCAATGGCAGCCTGGTGAGCGCATCGCTGTGGATCGCCCAGGATGGAGACTCGGGCGAGCGACTGGAAGAGGCCTTGCAAGGGCTGGAGTTGTTGTTGCGCGGGTTAAAGCCCAATGCCGTTTGCTGAACGAGTGTGGTCGGGGTTTTCAGGATCAGATGGGGTACATATCCGTTATTCAGGTAACGGCCGCTTATGGTTTCGCTCTTACAGCGGGTCACTTTTGGCAAACGCCCGGAATGCCGGCCCAGCCAAAAGTAACCAAAAGGTCTTTGCCCCACCACTCGGTGCCTCGCCCAGGCTCGGCATGCCCGCACTCCGGCACGGCCATCGTGGTTCACGGGGCGCCTAGATCAAAATCAAAAGCAGATCAAAAGCACGCAGCCTCGCTGGCGCTCGACAGCTGCTACGGGTGGGGTGGCTCTGCTTTTCTGTGGGAGCTGGCTTGCCTGCGATGCAGACAACTCGGTACATCAGACACACCGAGGCGATGCCATCGCAGGCAAGCCAGCTCCCACATTGAACCATGCCCGCTTTTGATTTTGCTGTTGCTCTTCAACACTCAAGCCGGCCGGTAGTCCGCTGTGCTCTTGATCTGCTTTTGATCTTGATCTTGGGCGCCCCGTTATTGCGCTCACTTGAATCACCCACAGCACTGCCCCTAGATACGCCGCAACATCAACGCCGCCACCCCACACGCCGCCAACGCCACGCACGCCAGAAAGAACGCATCACTGTAAGCCATCAAAAACGCCTGATGACGAACACTCTGGTCCAGCAGGTTCAGCACCACCTGATGTTCCGGCAATTGATCCTGCAGCACTCCGCCACCGGGAAGCTGCTGTTGCAAGGCCGGGTCAAACAGCGTCACCGACTCGCCAATACGCGCCGAATGCACCCGCTCGCGCACCACCACCAATTGCGCCAGCAGCGCCGTGCCGACCGCGCCCCCCAGATTGCGCAACATCGAGAACACCGCCGACGCCGACCCCGCCTGCGCCTTGGCCAGGCCGTGCACCGCCAGCACCGACAACGCCACCATGATCAACGGCTGGCCCATGCCCCGCACCACGATCGACGGCACGATCACATTGCTGGCGCTGTCCGCCGACAGATGCGCGCCCATCCAGCAGCCCAAGGCCATGATCGCGAACCCCGAAGCCACCAGCATTTTTGCACTCACCCACTTCATCAACCGCGGCAGGAACGGCGCCATGATCAGTTGCACGAGCCCATACGCAATCAAGCTCACGCCAATTTCACTGGCGTTGTAGTGCTGCAATTGCGACAGGTAATTGGGCACCAGAAACACCAGTCCATAAGTGCTGGCGCCGAAGATAAACATCGCCACGCTGGCCACGCCAAAGTTGTAGTGCCCCAACAGCCGCAGGTTGATAAAGGCATGCTTGCCCCACAACTGACGGGCCACGAAACCGATCAACCCCACCACCGCCAACAGCGTCATCCACACGATAAAGGGCGAGCCGAACCAGTCCTTGCGCCCGCCCTCCTCCAGCACGATCTGCAACGCGCCCAGCCCCAACACCATGCAGCCGATGCCCAGCCAGTCGCCCTGGCGCAACAGGCCCAGCTTCATCGGCTGGCGGTCGATGGACCAGGCCACTGCCGCCAGCAACGCAATCCCCGGGAACAGTTGCAGGTAGAAGATCCAGCGCCAGGAATACGCGTCGGTCAACCAGCCGCCAATCGACGGCCCGGCCGCCTGGGCCACACTGTTGGCGAGGCTGAACAAGGCCATGCCCAGCGGGATCTTGCTGGCCGGCAGCTCGGTGATGATCAGCTGGAATGACAACGGAATCAGCACCGCCCCGGCCGCGCCCTGCACCACCCGGATCAGGATCATCACTTGCAGGTTGGGCGACAGCGAACACGCCACCGACGCCACCAGGAATATCCCCGAGCCCCACAACATCACCCGGCGCAGGGAAAACACCTGCACCAGCCACGCCGTGAGGGGAATCATGATGATTTCCGCCACCAGGTAGGCCGTGGAAATCCACGAGCCCTCCTCAAAGGTCGCGCCCAGTGCGCCTTCGATTTCCGGCAGCGCAGCGCTGGTGACGTGCACGTTCATCCCGGCCATGAAGCAGCCGAACAGCCCGCCGATCACCGCGACCCAGGCGCGAAACGGCACACGCCCTTCAGCCTCCATGGACAGGCTCCTGGCTCACGGCGGGACGGGTGTTGACCGTGGCGATCACCGACATGCCCGGCAGAACCCGCGACTCGCCGGGTTCCAGGCGGATCTTCACCGGGAACCGCTGGACGATCTTGGTGAAGTTGCCGGTGGCGTTGTCCGGTGGCAGCAAGGCGAACACGGCACCGGAGCCCGGGGCGATGCTTTCCACTTGGCCGTGCCAATGCGCACCGGCAAAACTGTCCACCGCGATCTCCACCGACTGCCCCGGCGCCATGCGCTGCAACTGGGTTTCCTTGTAGTTGGCAATCACATAGGCCTGTTCCACCGGCACCACCGCCAGCAGTGGCAGGCCAGGCACCACGTACTGCTGGCGACGGACCTTGCGCTGGCCCACCACGCCGTCGAAAGGCGCGCGAATCTCGGTGTCCTTCAACGCATTACCGGCCAGGGCGAGATTGGCCTGGGCCTCGCCGATGCGCGCCTGATGCTCGACAATTTGCGCCTGCGCCTGTTGCCGGCGCGCCTGCAACACCTGCAACTGCGCCTGCTGCCGCGCAACCTGGGCGCGGGCTTGTGCCAGGGCCGCCTGGGCCTTGGCCTGGCTGGCGCTGACAGTTTCCAGGTGCTGGGCGCTGGCCACCTGTTGTGCGACCAACTCACGATAACGCTGATAATCGAGTCCCGCGCGTCGGGCCTCGGCCTCACCACTGCTCAACGCCGCCTTTGCCTGGGCAATGCGTTGCTGCTGCTCACCCATTTGCGCATCGAGGGTTTGCAGCGAGGCCTGTTGCGCCGTCGCTGCCGCCTGTACTTGCTGCAACTGCGCCTGGGCGCTGTTCAGGCGCTCGGTGAAATCCCGGTCGTCGATACGTACCAGCACATCGCCGGCCTTGACCGGCTGGTTGTCTTCCACCAGCACCTGGGCCACATACCCGGCGATCCGTGGGCTGATGGCGACCCAATCAGCGCGTACATAGGCATCATCGGTTTCTTCCAGAAAACGCCCCCACTGCCACCAATACCCGGCAAAGGCTGCCAGCCCCAGCAACGTAGCGAGAGAAGCCGTGGTCACCAGGGCGCGACGATGGCGTTGCATAACGGTCAGGCGAATGGGTTCAACAGCCTGGTTCATGGTGTGGCTCCATTGACAGCGACAGATAAGGGGTCGGTTTGATCGTCACGCTGCCAGCCGCCACCGAGGGCCTGGAACAGGTCGATCTGGCGATTGATCAGGCGCAGGTCGGACTCGGCCACGCGGGCCTCAAGGCCCACCAGGCTGCGCTCGCTGTCCAGCAGTTGCAGGGCGTCCAGCGCGCCGGCGTGGTAGCCACGGGAGGCCAGGTCGAAGGCGCGGCGGTTGTTGTCCAGCGCGGCGGCCAGGGCTTGGCGACGCTGCTGTTCGCCCTGGTACAAGGCCATGGCCTGCTCGACCTGCTTCAACGCGTTGAGCACCGTGCCGTCAAACTGCGCCAGGGCCTGGCGTGCTTCGGCCTGGCTCTGCTTGACCCGCGCCTGGGCGATCTGCCGGTTGGGAAAGCGCCAGGACACCAGCGGCCCGACGGAATACACCGTCGCGTAGTTGTCCCCGAGTTTGCCCAGGCTGCTGGCGGATGAACCGAGCATCGCGCCGAAGGTAATCCTCGGGTAAAGCTCGGCCCGGGACAGGCCCACCGTCGAGGTGGCGGAGTGCAGTTGCCCCTCGGCACGGCGGATATCCGGCCGCCGCTGCACCAGCGCCCACCCCTCGCCCACCGGCAACGGCGCCTGCAACTGCGGGCTCTGGGCGCAGCTGCGTGGGGCAGCCTGCTCCGGCGGCAACCCGCTGAGCACCGCCAACTCATACAACGCACTGCTGCGCCGGGCCTTGAACATCGGCAACGGTGCACGGGTTTCTTCCAGCAGGCCTTGCAAGCGAGTCAGGTCCAGGTCCGTCGCCGCGCCGGCCTTTTGCAGTTTTTGCGTGACCGCGACGCTCTGCTCCAGCAACTGCACCGAATGGGCCTGCACCTGCTCCTGCAATCCATAAACACAGGCCTGGGCATACGCGCGGGCCGTCTGCGCGGCCACTGTCACCCGTAACTCGTCTTCCAGCGCCCGCGCCACCTGGGCATCCGCCCGTGCGGCGGCAATGCGATAACGCACCTCGCCCCACAAGTCGAGGGTGTAGCTCAGGGAAAACTCAGGCGTGTGGCTCCATTCGGCACCGGCATGACGGTGGGTCGCCTGGGCCAGGGTCTGGTCATCCCGGCTGCGACCGTAGGCCAGGCCGTAGTCCAGAGAGGTGGACGGCAGGCGCTCGCCGTCCACCTGCTCCAGCCGCGCCAGCAACGCGTCGACGTGGGCGGCAGCGGCTTCAAGGTCTTTGTTCTGGCGCAGGGCCCGCGCCACCAGGGCGTCCAGTTGCGGGTCGCGGTACAGCTGCCACCAACGGGCGGGCAACGCCTCGGCCGACTCGACGGAAAGCTGCGGCGCGGGCTGCGCCGTGACGGTCGACGGCTGGCCGGACACGCCACTGCACCCGGCCAGCACACTCAACAGGGCGATGGGTATCCATGGATGAAAGGAAGGGCTGTGCATCACAAGGCTCGCTCAAGAGAGAGCCTTGCAGATTAGGCAGATGGCCTGTCCGATTCGCCCGCGTCAGGGCCATGTATCGTCGCTAACCGGACAATAGCGTTACTCGACGCAACACTAAGCCCCCGGCCGAAAATGACTCGGCGGATACCCCAACGACTTGCGAAACATCGCACTGAACGCACTCGGGCTCTGGTACCCGTGCTCCAGCGCCACCTCCAGAATTGATACACCCTGGGCCAGCAACTTCAAGCTCAAGGCCAACCGCGCGCGCTTGCGCCATTCGCCGAAACTCATGCCCAACTCACGCTGGAACACCCGGCTCAAGGTGCGGGCGCTCATGTTCAGGCTGTCGGCCCACGACTCCAGGCTGCTGTCGTCGGACGGGTTACGGATGAAATGCGTGCACAACCTGGCTAGACGAGCCTCGCCAGGCACCGGCACGTGCATCGCCACCACCGGCGCGGCGAGCAGCTCCATGCGGATCAATTCGATCATGGCCTGCAGGCGCGGGCTGTGGTGCCCGGCAATCTGTGTAGCAGCAACGATCAGTTCCCGCAGCAGCGCCGACACTTCGATCACCTGGCAGGTACGCCCAAGCCCCGGCTCGGCGTCGGGCATCAGGAACAGCGTGCGCATGTGCACATCGCCGGCCATGCGGATTTCGTGCGGGGTGCCGGCCGGCACCCACAGCGCATGCCCGGACGGCACCAGCCAACTGCCCTGAGCAGTGCTGACCACCATCACCCCGGACACACCATGGATCAGTTGCGCCTGGGCGTGGCAATGGGGGTGCACCACGTCATCATTGCGGTAGTTGTCGGCGTAGGCTTCAAGCCATGGGCGGGGTTGGCGGGTCATTGGCTCAGGTCTCGCGTCGTTCAGGCCTTGATTCTAGCGAAAAGCCCTGTGGCGAAAACGATAGATATAGACAGCCATCGTCGCATTCCAGACAGTCGGTGAACTTGTGGCCCACGCCATCAGTCAGCTAAGTGGGCACTCTGGAAAAAGGTTGGTGGGCAATGCGCATTTCATTGGAGCAACAAGTGGCGCTGGTTACCGGCGCCAGTTCCGGGATCGGCGCGGGGGCCGCCAAGGCCCTGGCGGAGGCCGGAGCCGCCGTGGTGCTGAACTACAACGCCCAGGCGGCGCCGGCTGAAGCACTGGCGGCACAGATCAATGCCAACGGCGGGCGGGCTATTGCAATTGGCGCCGATGTGTCGAAAGAAGCGGATGTCGAGCGGCTGTTTGCACAAACTCTCGATGCCTTTGGCCACCTGGACATTCTGGTGGCCAACTCGGGCATGCAAAAAGACGCAGCGGCCGTCGACATGACGCTAGACGACTGGAACGCGGTGATCGGCGTCAACCTCACCGGCCAGTTCCTCTGCGCCCGCGCCGCCTTGCGCATCTTCAATCGCCAGGGCATCCGCGAAGGGGTGTCCCGGGCCGCCGGGAAGATTATTCACATGAGTTCGGTCCATCAGGTAATCCCCTGGGCCGGGCACGTGAACTACGCCGCCTCCAAGGGCGGCGTGGAAATGCTGATGCGCACCCTGGCCCAGGAAGTCAGCCAGCAGCGCATCCGCATCAACGGCGTTGCGCCGGGGGCGATCCGCACGGCTATCAACCGCGCCGCCACCGAAGGCGCGGCCGAGGTGGAGCTACTCAAATTGATTCCCTATGGCCGCGTGGGTGACGTCGAGGACGTGGCCAATGCGGTGGTGTGGCTGGCCAGTGATGCCTCCGACTACGTGGTGGGCAGCACCTTGTTTATTGACGGCGGCATGAGCCTTTATCCGGAGTTTCGTGGCAATGGTTGATCTGAAAAACGAACCACAAAGTGCCATTGATGCCCACGGCATCATCGGCGACATGCGCAGTGCGGCGCTGGTGAACGACAAGGGCAGCATCGATTTCTTCTGCTGGCCGGAGTTCGACAGCCCCTCGATCTTTTGCTCGTTACTCGACTCCCCCGCCGCCGGCATCTTCCAGCTCACCCCGGACCTGCCCGACGCTCGCCGCGAGCAGATCTACCTGCCGGACACCAACGTGCTGCAAACCCGCTGGTTGAGCGATGAGGCGGTGGTGGAAATCACCGACTTCCTGACCATCAGTGAAGAAGTCGACGACCTGCCCATCCTGATTCGTCGGGTGCGGGTGGTCAGCGGCAAGGCGCGCATTCATATGCGTTGCGCGGTACGCCATGACTACGCCCGCGCCCAGACCCGGGCCACTGAAGCTGACGGCGACGTGTTGTTCGAGGCCGCAGACCAACCCGGCCTGCGCCTGGCTGGCAGCCACGCCATGCAGCTGGAAGGTGATGCCGCCGTGGCGAGCTTTGACCTGGGCCAGGAAGAAGGCGCCGAATTTGTCCTCGGCAGCCTCGACGATGTAAGGGTCAAGAACGACTGCACCGACCTGTGCCTGGAGCGCACCCTGAAATTCTGGCGCGGCTGGATCGCCCAGTCCAACTACCGTGGGCGCTGGCGCGAGATGGTCAATCGTTCAGCCCTGGCCTTGAAGCTTTTGACCTCTCGCAAACACGGCGCCATCCTCGCCGCCGCCACCTTCGGTTTGCCGGAAACACCTGGCGGCGAGCGCAACTGGGACTACCGCTACACCTGGATCCGCGACGCCTCGTTCACCGTCTACGCCTTTATGCGCCTGGGGTTTATCGAAGAAGCCAACGGCTACATGCGCTGGCTGAAAGGCCGGGTGGGTGACTGCTGCGATCAGCCGATGAAAATCAACATCCTGTACGGCATCGATGGCCGCCAGGAGCTGCCGGAAACCGAGCTGAGCCACCTCAGCGGCCACGGCGGCGCGCAACCGGTGCGCATCGGCAACGAAGCCTACGACCAGGTGCAACTGGACATCTACGGCGAGCTGATGGATGCCGTATACCTGGTCAACAAATACGGTGAAGCCATCTCCCACGAGGGCTGGAAGCACACCGTGGAAGTGGCTGATCAGGTCTGCGAAACCTGGAACCACAAAGACGTCGGCATCTGGGAAATGCGCGGTGAGCAGCATCACTTCCTGCACTCAAGGTTGATGTGCTGGGTGGCCCTGGACCGGGCGATTCGCCTGGCATCCAAGCGCTCGCTGCCGGCACCGTTTGCCCGCTGGGACCAGACCCGCCAGGCGATTTACGCGGATATCTGGAGCAACTTCTGGAACGAAGAACGCGGCCACTTTGTGCAGCATATCGGCAGCACGGCACTGGACGGCTCGATGCTGTTGATGCCGCTGGTACGCTTCGTCGCGGCGACGGACCCACGTTGGTTGTCGACGCTGGAAGCGATCCAGAAAAGCCTGGTGCGTGACGGCATGGTGTACCGCTACCGCAACGACGACAGCCAGATTGACGGCTTGCAAGGCACCGAAGGCGCGTTCGCGGCGTGCTCGTTCTGGTACGTGGAATGCCTGGCCCGGGCCGGGCAAGTGGAGAAGGCGCATCTGGAGTTTGAACAGTTGCTGCGCTATGCCAACCCGCTGGGGTTGTATGCCGAAGAGTT
This sequence comes from Pseudomonas sp. PAMC 26793, assembly GCF_000313235.1. Classification (NCBI taxonomy): domain Bacteria; kingdom Pseudomonadati; phylum Pseudomonadota; class Gammaproteobacteria; order Pseudomonadales; family Pseudomonadaceae; genus Pseudomonas; species Pseudomonas sp. PAMC 26793. The sequence continues at coordinate 42,237 of NZ_AMXG01000026.1, read as the reverse complement.
CGATAACCAGGCACGGCATTTGGGCAATACGCCACAGGCGTTGAGCCATTTGGCATTGATCAGCGCAGCGACGTTTCTGGACCGGAAGTTGAGTGGGGTGAAGACGGTTTGGCAGCCTTGAGGCTGAGCACAATCTGAAGGCACAGGAGTAACCCTGTGGGAGCTGGCTTGCCTGCGAAAGCGGTGTTTCAGTCATTGATGTATGAGCTGATCCACCGCCATCGCAGGCAAGCCAGCTCCCACATAGACCGCGCCAGGTTCTGCTGATCATCGACGTAAAACCCGCCTTCACCCCGCCCGACTGGCGGGTGAACGCCCCGACGCCCGAGACCATCAGCCACCTCAAAAGCCTCGCGCCGGACCGGGTGCTGGTGTGTGGCATCCAAACTGACACCTGTGTGCTCGCCGCTGGATCGCTCGGGAAAACTGGGCGCGGATTTGTGGCGGCATCACTTCATCAGCCACCCAGAGATTTAAGTCAGCCCCTCACTGTGGCGAGGGAGCTTGCTCCCGCTGGGGCGCGAAGCGGCCCCAAAAAGCTCATCGCCCTCTAATTTAAAGAACACCGTCAACAAAACCTGGGGCTGCTGCGCAGCCCAACGGGAGCAAGCTCCCTCGCCACAGGTTATTTGGCAAACATCACAAGTAAAGCAATTGTCGTCATTCCCACGACGTTCAGTAATCCGCTTGGTCTACAGTTCCAACACGTTCCCTCCACCCTTGGAGCCTCCATGCCCACCCTCCAAATCCGCACGCCCATGCTCGATCTCGCCTACGAAGCCCATGGCCCGGAAGGCGGCGAGGTGGTGATCCTGCTGCACGGTTTTCCCTATGATCCTCGCGGCTACGACGAGATCGCCCCGGTGGTCGCCGCACGTGGCTACCGGGTGCTGGTGCCGTACCTGCGGGGTTATGGACCCACGCGTTTTATCAACGATCAGGTGATGCGCTCCGGCCAACAAGCGGCGCTGGCCAAGGATTTGCTGGATTTCATGGATGCCCTGTCCATCGAAAAAGCCACGCTGGTGGGCTATGACTGGGGCGGACGCGCGGCGTGTATTGTGGCGGCGCTATGGCCTGAACGGGTGCGGGGGCTGGTGACGGGCGATGGCTACAACATTCAGGATATCGCTGCGTCGATCAAGCCTCGGGCGCCGGAAACAGAGCATCGGCTGTGGTATCAGTTTTACCTTCATACCCAACGGGGTGTCGACGGACTGACCGCCAACCGGCGTGAGTTCTGCCAGTTGCTGTGGGCGCTCTGGTCACCGTCTTGGGCTGAGGGGCCAAGCCTGTATGACAAGACCGCACCCTCGTTTGATAACCCGGATTTTGTCGAGGTGGTGGTCCACTCTTACCGTCACCGCTTCATGTACGCGCTGGGTGATCCGGCCCTGGAAAGCATCGAGCAGGCGCTGGTGCAGCCACCACCGATTTCGGTGCCGAGCATCTCGTTGTGCGGCGCTGATGACGGCGTAGGTCCGGCCCCGGTTGAAGATGACGACCTGGAAAATTTCAGCGGGTTTTATCGACGCGAAGTGCTGGCCGGTGTGGGCCACAATATTCCCCAGGAAGCGCCCCAAGCGACCCTTGAGGCGATATTCGAGCTGCTGAGCCTCAGCCCCCCGCCGAGATCCTGAAGCTGAACACGCTGCCCTGCCCCAGCACGCTTTCAGCCCACAGGGTGCCGCCGTGGGCCTCGATGATGCCGTGGGAAATGTACAACCCCAGCCCGCTGCCGGTGGGGTTGCCCACGCGGGAGGTCCAGTAGCGGTCGAAGATATACGGCAGCTGCGCAGGGTCGATGCCGACGCCGTTGTCGCACACCCGAAACAGCACCTCGTCCCCCGTGGCCTCGGCAATCACCTCGATCACACCGCCCACCGGGGTGAATTTCAGGGCGTTGCCCAGCAGATTGGAAAACACCTGGAACAGCCGCTCCGGATCGGCCTGCACACACAGCCCGGGCACGGAGCGCCAAGCCAGGTCCACCCCTTTGGCGGCCGCCAGCGGCTGCCACATCGAGCAGATCTGCTCCTGAGTCGCGGCCACATCGAGTGGTTGCAGTGACACGCTGTAGCGCCCGGCCTCGATGCGCGAGATATCGATCAAGTCTTCCAGCAGCGTGTTCATGCGGGACGTGGCGTTTTGCATGGTTTCAATCGCACTGGACAGGCGTCGGCCAGCCTTGCTGTCCTCGGCGGGCACCAGGCTGCGCATCATGCCGCATTGCATCAGCAGGATCGTCAGTGGGCTGCGCAGGTCATGGGAGACCACCGCCACCAGTTCATCGCGCGCCCGTACGGCTTCATCCTGGCGCTGGACCTGGCGGGCGAGGTCATGCTCCAGGGCATTGCGCCGCAGGCTCTCCACCGCCAGCAACTCCGAGAGTGACCAGAACAGGGCCTTGCCGTCGGCCTGCTGCTTCCACAGCTCAAACGACAGGCGCGGGCTCAAGGTCGTGCTGCCCGGCCCCTGATGTTTGACCGGCTGGCCGCTCCATTCCACCGTGGACTTGACCTCCGGGCGAAACCACATCACCGCGTTGTCCACCGGCTTGGGCAGGCAGAACGCCAACAGGCCGCTGGCGTGGGCCTGATAGGCCGCCGCCGGGGGGAAATCCACAGACAGTTGATGGCTGTGCACCACGCCTTTGCCCTGCCCGCGCACCCATTGGTACAAGGCGTGGATTTCAGCACGTTTGGGGCAAACGCCGAACACATGCAGACGCTCTTCCACCAATATCGCCAGGCCACCGGCGGCCGCCAGGTTCAGCAACGTTTGCGCGTACGGCAGCAGGCTTTCCATTACATCGCACTGAACGGCCGACATGGCCGCGACCATCTCTTCGACCATGGCGGCCTTGTCGCGTTGTTGGCGGCGCTCCTGCTGCTCCTGGAGCAACGTGATCTGCATCGACAACAACTGGCCGATGCTGGTGCAGGCGGTGCGCAGTTCATGGGGCACACGCAACGGCTCACGGTGACCACAAGTGATCAGGCCCCAGAGCTGGTCGTCCTTGAGCAGCGAAATGCTCATGGAGGAACGCACGCCCATGTTCTTCAAATAATGGCAGTGCACCGGCGACACGCTGCGCAAAACGGCGAAGCTGAGGTCCAGGGGCTGGCCGTTGTCGGGGCGCAAGGCCGGCAGGATCGGCACCGGCTGGTACTCGGCGTCGGGAATCACGCGGATCCAGTTCAGCCGGTACAACTCACGAGCCTGGGGCGGGATGTCCGAAGCAGGGAAACATAATCCCAGGTACGGCTGCATGCCCTCGCTGAGGGCCTCACCGATGACCTTGCCATGGCCTTCCTGCTCGAAGCGGTACAAGGTGACCCGGTCATACCCGGTGAGGCTGCGAATCTCGGTGACGCAGGTCTGGTACAAACTTTCCAGCGTCTTGGCTGACTGCAAGCGGCGCAGCGTGCGGGCGAGTTGCCCCACGGCGCGGTGCTCAAGGGTCATGGCCCGCTCCAGCTCGAGGAACAGCAGGCCCTGATGACGATGCAGAAGGATGTCGTAGGCGTAGCCATCCAGCGTCAGTTGATGCACCTCATCTTCGTCAGCGTCCAGGTCCGCCAGGGCACGGCTCACCTGCGCTGCGGCCTTGCTACCCAGCACACTGGCCAGCGCCTGGCCCGACGCACTTTCCGCGCCCAGGCCCAGGGCGACGGTCAAGTTGCTGCTGGCTTGCAGTACCTCAAGCGCCGGTTCGCTCAGCGTCAACAACAAGCCGTGGGGCTGGATCGATCCGGGAATGTGGATGGGCTCGTTGGCGCAGTCGTCTATCAGCGTATCGACCGTGGTCATCGCAGCACTCCGCAATGGTCCAGCCACTGCTCGAAACAGGTAAAAGTCGACTCGGCGACGCTCACCGCCTCCAGGCGTTCGGTCGGAATTTGCAGGGGATAAAGGCACTCGAGGAAGCGCTGCCATAGGGCGCTGGTTTGCGCGCCGTACACATTCATGAATGCGCCGCCATTGGTGGAACCCACGCCAATCTTGATCTCGATCAGGTCACGCAACACCTGGCCGCCGAGGGTTGCGCCTTCCAGCACGTAGAGGGCGCCCAAGGCCTGGGCTACGTTGGTGATGGCGGGCAGTTCGGAGCACAACGGCAAGGCGTCGATTTGAGGGTTCTCCAGCCCAAGCGCCCGCAAATCCGCCTGCAGGTAGGGGGTTTTGCTGCGCCGTCCCCATTCCAGGTCAGGGATGATTTCACCCCACGGGGCCAGAGCCCGCTCCAGCGGTTGATAGAAGCCGTAGTAGGCGCTCATCAGCTCGCGGTACAGCGCCAGGTCCATGCGGGGAAACGGCAGACGGGTATCGAGGCGTCGGTGCAGCGCAGCGGTCGCCGCGCGTAGTTCGACAAGGACAGGAGGTAGTGAATTCATGAGCTGTGCGCACGCCGGGAAGTTTCAAAACCGCGACGTAGAGGCCTGGGATCAAGACACTGCGCAATGGACTGTTGGTAACATAGCACCTTGATACAAAAACGTACCTATTCGTTCAAGCAGGCCCTGCTTCAACCGGGGGCGCAAAACCGTTCGCGGTAGGCCTGGGGCGTGATCGACACCGCCCGCAGGAAGCTGCGGCGCATGGTTTCTTCGCAGCCAAAGCCGCAGTGCAGCGCAATGCGTTTGATCGACGCGCTGCTGTCAGCCAGTTGCCGGCGGGCGGTTTCCACGCGGATCAGCTCGACGGCCCGCGCAGGCGTCTGGCCGGTTTCGGCGCGGTAGTGGCGCACGAAACTGCGCTCGCTCATGCCCGCCTGGGCGGCCAGTGTGGCAACGTTCAAATCGAGGGTCAGGTGTTCGGCGATCCAGGCGTGCAACTCCGCAAAACGGCTGCCGCCCTTTTGCAGGGACAGCGTCACGCTGAACTGCGATTGCCCACCGGGGCGCTTGAGAAACACCACCAGGTGCCGCGCCACTTCCAGGGCCACGGCGCGGCCCAGGTCCTCCTCCACCAGCGCCAGGCACAGGTCGATGCCGGCGGTCACGCCAGCGGAGGTCCAGAGGTTGCCCTGCTGGATGAAAATCGGATTGGCTTCCACCGTCAGCTGTGGGTATTTGCGCGCGAGTTCTTCGCAGCGGGTCCAGTGGGTCGCCACGCGGCAGCCATCGAGCAAACCACTGGCGGCCAGCAGAAAGGCGCCGGTGCACACCGAGGTGATGCGTCTGGCTTGGGTGGCTTTTTGCCGAACCCAGTCCACCAGCGCCGGATCTTCGGCGGCCCCGTACACGCCCCAACCGCCTGCGATCACCAACGTGTCGCACGGCGCATCGGCGGCCGGCAACGGCTCGGCCACCAGCGCCAGGCCCGCCGAGGTCATCACCGGCTCGGCCTGGGCGGCAATCACACTGACCGCATAGGGCAATGGCAAACCCTGCTGGCGCGCCAGGTCGTTGGCCGAGGCAAACACTTGCAAGGGCCCGGTGACGTCGAGGACCTGCACATTGGGAAAAGCGAGCACGTTGATGATTCTGGGCATGTTGGCGTAATTCGTGGGCTCAATGGCGTATGCGCCAAAGCCTAGGTGACTAGAGTGAAGCCGTCCATCCCTTTATCCGGAGCATTCCCCATGACCTTGCAGATCGGCTTTTTGTTGTTCCCTGGCATCCAGCAACTGGACCTCACCGGGCCCTACGACGTGTTGGGATCGCTGCCGGATGTGAAACTGCACCTGGTGTGGAAGGACCTCGCGCCGGTCACCTCCAGCACCGGCTTGGTGTTTACCCCCAGCACCACTTATGACGAGTGCCCGATGCTGGATGTGATTTTCGTGCCCGGCGGTTCTGGCGTCGGGGCATTGATGGAGGATGAGCAGACCCTGGCGTTTCTCAAGGCACAGGCCCAGACCGCGCGCTATGTGACATCGGTGTGCACCGGCTCCCTGGTGCTGGGTGCGGCGGGCTTGCTGCGCGGGCGTCGTGCGACCACCCACTGGGCCTACCACGACCTGCTCGCCCCGCTCGGCGCGATCCCGGTGCAGGAGCGCGTAGTGCGTGACGGCAACCTGTTGACCGGGGGCGGGATCACCGCCGGGATCGACTTTGCCCTTACCCTGGCGGCCGAGCTGTACAGCGAGGCGGCAGCGCAACTGGTGCAGTTGCAGATTGAATACGCCCCGGCGCCGCCGTTCAATGCAGGCCGGCCGGAAACCGCGCCGCCGCATGTGCTGGAGGAAGCCCGCAAGCGCACCGCCGAGTCGCGCAAGACCCGGGGTGAAATCGTGGCACGGGCGGCGGCACGGTTGGGTTAAGCATTCGCATGCCCGTGGCGGTCGGCGGGCACCAGATGCCCGATCGTTCCATCCCCATAGGCCCGCTCCACTCTGGAAATCACCACGTGATAGCCGCCGTACCACCGGCGGTACAGACGCTTGGCTTCCAGGTGGGTCGGGTGGCTGGCAAAGGCGCGGATTGACGCTTCATCACGCCAGTAATAACTGGCGTTGATCAAACGCCCATCCGCCGAGCGCCACGACTCGGCCCCCACGTATCCCGGCAGCCTTGCCGCCAGTGCGTCGATCAAATCCGTGAGGCGCTGGAACTCGTCATCCCGTTCACCAGGCTTGTAGATAAAGGCTGCGATGTACATGGGTAACGTCCTTTTATAAGTGGGATTTCACGTCGGGCGAGACATCAATGCCAACCGTACGGCCAGCACCATCAGCACGGTCGCCAGGCCCCATTTCTGTAAGCCTGCGCTGCCCGACTTGCCGACAAAAAACCGGCTGAGCGCCCCGCCGAAGATCCCCAGCACGGCATGAAATACACCGCTGATCAATGTCAGGATGATCCCCAGCACCACCAGTTGCAGCACAATGGGCCCCGCCTTGGGGCTGACGAACTGCGGCAGGAACACCATGAAAAACAGCAACGCCTTGGGGTTGAGCAAACTGTTGAGCATCGCCCGCAAAAACACGCGGCCCAGCGGCACGCGGGTGACGTGGGACGTGTCCAGGGCGGGCTTTTTTTGCAGGGTCTTGAACACCAGCCACAGCAGGTACAACACCCCGGCGTAGCGAATCAGGTCGAAGGCCGGCGGCCAACTGGCGACCAGTGCAGTCACGCCGGTCGCGGTCAGCGCCGTGAGCAGCAGGTCCGCCACGCTGATGCCCAACCCCGACGCCACCCCGCCACGCCAGCCATAGGTCACGCCGTGGCTGATGACGAAAGCCATGTTCGGCCCCGGGGATAACAACAGCAGCAGGACTGCGCCAGAGAAAACAGCCAGGGTTGCGAGGTCGATCATGCTCAAGCCATCCACCGGGAAAGCCTGTAGATTAATCAGCTCACCTGATACAAACAAAAAATTGATCTAGATACGCTTTACACGGGAACGCACCATGGCTCAGGTCCGCTACAAACTGATTGTCGATGAACTGGCCACACGGATTCGCGCCGGAAAATTGCCGCCGGGCACCCAGTTGCCGACCGTGCGCAGCCTGATGAACAGCCATCGCATTGCTCTGGCGACGGCGTTGCGGGTGTACAGCGAGCTGGAGGCCAGTGGTCTGGTAGTGGGCGAGCCAGGGCGCGGCACGTTTGTGCGCGATACCACCCTGCTGCGAGGCATGGGCCTGGTTCAACAACCGCTGCAACCGGGCACCGTGGACCTGAGCCTGAACTACCCTTCGCTGCCCGGCCAGGCCGAAATGCTGCGAGACGGTTTGCGCGCCATCGCCGCCTCGGGCGACCTCGATGCCCTGCTGCATTCGGCCCCTCAGGGTGGCCGCGCCCATGAGCGGCAGACGGCGGCGCGGCACCTGCGTAATCGGCAGATTCGCGTGGGTGGCGAGCAGGTGCTGATCGTCAACGGGGCGCAGCAAGGTCTCTCTGTCAGCCTGATGGCGTTGCTGCAACCGGGGGATGTGCTGGCGGTTGATGCACTGACGTATCCCGGGTTGAAAACCCTGGCCCAGTCCCAGCGCATAGACCTGGAGCCTCTGCCGCAACCGGCTGGCCATACTGATCTGGATGCACTGGAGGCCTTGTGCAAACGGCGCCCGGTACGGGCGTTTTACTGCATGCCCACCCTGCACAATCCGCTGGGCACGGTGATGAGCGAAACCGACCGCCAACGCCTTGCAGTGTTGGCTGAGCGCTACGATTTTCTACTGATCGAAGACGGCGCCTACGCCTTTCTCGCCGAGCCCGCCCCCAAGCCGTTGTTCACCTATGCGCCGTTGCGCACGGTATACGTGTCCGGCCTGTCGAAGAGCGTAGCGTCGGGGTTGCGGGTAGGGTTTATCGTGGCGCCCCAAGCGTGGGTACCGGCGCTGGAGCAAGCGATTCGCGTCTCGACCTGGAGCACACCGACGCTCACGGTGAACCTGGCCTGCCGTTGGATCGAGTCCGGCGCGGTGGATACGCTGGAGGAACAGAAGCGTCAGGATGCGCGCCAACGCCAGGCGCTGGCCCGGGAGGTATTGCGAGGGTGTGAGGTGATTGCGCATCCGGCGTCGTATTACCTGTGGCTGGTGTTGCCCGAAGGTCTGCGGGCGGATGCCGTGGTGGCCGCGCTGGAGGGCCTGGGTGTACGCGTCACCAGTGCAGAGCCGTTCGCCTGTACGGCCCATGTGCCGCATGCGTTGCGGGTGGCGTTGGGGTCGATTGATTTGGCGACGTTGAGATTAGCCTTGGGGAAAATTCGCGAGGCCATTCGGATATGAATAAAGGGCCAGCAGGCTAAATCCCTTTGATTTGCGGGACGTTTCCGAGACAATCTTTCGGCCTTGTGCCTGTCGGAACCGGTGGCTAGTCTTCGCCCCTTCACTGCTCATCAGTGAACGGGTTTAGTCGCCCGAACCTTCACAAGGCGCATGGTTTCATCATGAGGTTTTATGGTGGCTGTGCGCAGGGCACCTTCGGGTGCGCCGGATTTTCCTTGTGGCCGGTCGACTAACCTGCGTACAGCCGCCACCCATCGTTTAGTCGCGATGGGGGCCGGCTCCTGGTCTCATAAGGAGTTACACCATGAATAAAGCCGTCCCCGACCCACCTAGCGACCTGCTGAAAAACCGCGCCGCGTTCAATCGCGCACTCGAACACTACCTGCCTTCCCAGGGCTTCCACACCGTCAACGAAGACCTGAGTTTCGAAGACGCCCTGCTCTACACCGCGAGCCTGCTCAGCAGCGCCTCGGCCACCGCCCTCGACTGCGGCGAACTGCTGCAAAGCCCCGAGCGGGCGAAGTTGTTGGCGGTGTGGCATTTGCTGGAAATTGCCAAGACCACCGTCGACCGCTCGATCGAGTGTTTGCACCTGCGCAAGGCTTAGCCGCAACCCCGTCAAGCCTGTGTGGGTTTGTGCATCCCGCCAAATCCACACGGCAATGATTGCCCAATCCTCTGGCCAACGCATAGAATGCGAACCGTTATCAATTAAGACGCCCACGCCAGGATGCCCATGTCGAGCGACCACCCACTGGATCATGCCGCCATCGGCCAGCTCTACCATGCCCATCATTCCTGGCTGCGCGGCTGGTTGAGCCGGCGTACGGGCTGCCGTGAGCACGCCGCCGACCTGGCGCAGGAAACCTTCGTGCGCCTGCTCAATGCGCGCAAGCAGCAAGCCTTGCTGCAACCCCGGGCCTACCTGAGCAGCATCGCCCGCAGCCTGATGATCGACCAGTATCGCCGCCGCGAACTGGAGCGTGCCTATCTGGAGAGTCTCGCACATTTCCCGGAAGTCGAGGTGCCGTCGGCAGAAACCCGCCTGCTGATCCTCGACAGCCTGGAGCGCATCGACCGCCTGCTGGACCAACTCAAGCCACGGGTGCGCGAAGCGTTTTTGCTGGCGCAACTGGACGGCCTGACCTGCCAACAGATCGCCCTGCGCCTGGGGGTGTCCAAGGCCACCGTGGAGCGCGACCTGGCCAAGGCACTGCACGCCTGTTATCGGTTGCGTTATGCCGAAGGCTAATCCGCCATTGGTGGACCAGGCGATCCAGTGGATGATCAAGCTGCGGTTCAATATTGCCGATGACGCCACCACGGCCGCCTTCGAACGCTGGCTTGAAACCAGTGGCGATCACCAGCAGGCCTGGCAACGGGTCTCGTCGATGAGTGACGAGTTTGCGCAGTTGCCGGCACAGATCGGCCGTCATGCCTTGCAAGGTGCCCGCCAACGCATCAGCCGCCGTGAAGGGTTGAAGTTGCTCGGGCTGTTCGCCGGTGCCGCAGGGCTGACATGGTTCGGCCGCGACTACACGCCATTGCCCGGCCTGCTGGCCGACTACCGCACCGCCACCGGAGAGCGGCGTTGGGTAGCCCTCGACGATGGCAGCCGTATCCAGCTCAACAGTGCCAGCGCCATCGACACAGCCTTCAACACCGACAGGCGTCTGGTGCAGTTGCGCCAGGGTGAAATCCTGATCGACATGGGCGCCGACGGTAGCGCGCCACGGCCCTTCTGGGTGCAAACCCGCGACGGTTATCTGCGCGCCTTGGGCACCCGGTTCATGGTGCGCGAGGAGCCCCACGGCACCTTGCTCGCCGTGCAAAAAGGCACCGTCGCGGTATTCGCCGACAGCCATCAGGCCAGCGCACGAGGGGTGATACAGCCCGGCGAGCAGGTGCTGTTTGATCGAAACGGCTTGCGTCCACCCGCCACCACAGGCCTGGATCCCTGGGCCTGGAGCGACGGTGTGATCAGCGCTCACAACATGCGTCTGGACGATTTCCTCGCGGAGCTGAGCCGTTACCGCAATGGGCTGGTGCGCTGCAGCGAAGCGGTCGCCGGCCTGCGTGTGTCCGGGACTTACCAGTTGGACGATACCGATCAGGTCCTGACCCTGGTGGCACAGGCATTGTCGGTGAACATCACCTATCGCAGCCGTTATTGGGTGACCGTCGCAGCTCGTGCATGACCTTCCGAAAATAAATGAGGTAAATTCTCATCTTCGCTCGACCTGTAAGGAAAGGCCGATCAACAGGCCGATTCTGTCCACTTCCTTCAGGAGCATTCCGCGGCCATGCAAGCGTTCCCCTCCAAGCGTTCTCCCCTCAAGCATGCGGTGCACGCCGCCCTGCTCGGTGCCTGCCTGAACGGCAGCGTCCTGCCCCTGGCCGTCATGGCGCAAACGCCTGCCAGCGACACCCAGGCCCGTGACTGGAACATCGCACCCGGCCCATTGGCCACGGTGCTCGACCAGTTTGCGCGCCAGGCGAGTATCAGCCTGTCCTATGACGCCACCAGCGTCGCCGGCAAGACCAGCCCCGGCATCAACGGCGCCCTGGACAGCCAACAGGCCTTGAGCCAATTGATCCAGGGCCAGGGCTTGCAAGCCCAACGCCAGAGCAACAACACCTGGCTGCTGTTGCCGCAAGTCGCAGACACCGGCGCGCTGAACCTGGGTGCCACCACCGTGACCGGCGAACACCTCGGTGTCACCACTGACGGCAGCGGTTCCTACACCACCGGCGCGGTGACCATCGGCAAGGGCGCCCACAGCCTGCGGGAAACACCGCAATCGGTCAGCGTCATGACCCGCAAGCTGATCGACGACCAGAACATCACCACCATCGATCAATTGCTGGAACACACTCCGGGCATCACCACCTACGACTCACCTATGGGTGGCAAGTATTTCTATTCCCGTGGTTTCAAGATGCTCGGCCAATACCAGTTCGACGGTGTGCCGTTGGACATCGGCAAAGACTACGTACAGGCCGACAGCTTCACCGCCAACATGGCGATCTATGACCGGGTGGAAGTGCTCAAGGGCGCAGCCGGCATGCTCAAGGGCGCCGGCACCGCCAGTGGTGCGGTGAACTTCGTGCGCAAGCGGCCACAAGACAAACCCACCACCAGCCTGTCGCTGTCTGCCGGCACCTGGGACAACTACCGCGCCGACGTCGATACCGGCGGCCCGCTCAATGACAGCGGCACCGTACGCGGCCGCGCCGTGGTCAGCCAACAGAACCGTGGCTCGTACATGGACGTCTCCAAGCGCCAGGACCAAGCTGTCTACCTCGCACTGGATGTTGACCTCTCGCCCGACACCACCCTGGGCATCGGTGCCAGCTACGAAGATGTCGATGCAACGCCCTGCTGGGGCGGTGTGCCGCGCTACAGCGACGGCAAGAGCATCGGCCTGAGCCGTTCCACCTGCCTGGGCCAGGCCTGGAACGACTGGCAGAGCCAACGCACTACGCTGTTTGCCGACCTCACCCACCACTTCAACGACGACTGGCAACTCAAGGTCACGGCGGTGAACAGCCGCAACCTGCAAGACATCAAATACGCCGCCAGCCAAGGCACCGTGAAGTACGGTGATCCGGCGCCAACCGCTGAGATGTACGCTGCGCTGTTTGACTACGACCACCGGGATTTCGGACTGGATGCCTACCTGGACGGTAAGTTCGAAGCGTTCGGTTTGCAGCATGAACTCATCATCGGCGCCAATGGCAGCCGTGGCACCCAGGACGATGTCTACGCGATCCGGAGCCTGCCCGACCGGCAAAGTATCTTCCTGCCCAATCACCACTTCCCGCAGCCCGCCAACGATACCTTCTGGCCCAACATGTACCGGGGCGGCACCGTCAAGGAAACCGCCACCCAGTACGGTACCTACGCCACTTTGCGCCTGAGGCTGGCCGAGCCATTGATGGTGGTGCTCGGCAGTCGCGTCAGCTGGTTCGAAAACCGCCGCCAGTCGAATAACCTCGCCTGGGGCGAATGGGCCCTGCAGGACGCACGCACCAAGGAAACCGGTGAAGTCACGCCGTTCGCCGCAGTGATCTATGACCTCGACGACAACCTTTCGGTGTACGCCAGCTACGCCGATATCTTCCAGCCACAAAGCTCCAACGCCACGGTGACCGGCGCCGCCCTCAAGCCCAAAATCGGCGAAAACTACGAGCTGGGCATCAAGGGCGAATGGTTTGAGGGGCGCCTCAACAGCTCGCTGGCATTGTTCCGCGCTATCGAGAAAAACGCCGCCGAAACCGACTACACCACCCAATGCGGTACCTCGGCAGACGGCTATTGCTACACCGACACTGGCAAGGTTCGCGCACAAGGTGTCGAAGCCGAGTTGAGTGGCGAGTTGCTGGAACGCTTGCAAGTGGCGGGCGGCTACACCTACACCCAGACCAAGAATCTCAACAACATCAACAGCGCCGCAATTGGCGCGGTCGCAAACAGCTACGTGCCGCGACACATGCTGCGCTTGTGGGGCGATTATCAGCTGGACGGCACGCTGTCGAAATGGAGCGTCGGCACCGGCGTCAACGCCCAGAGCAGCAACTACCGAATTCAAGGCATCAAACTGGAACAAGCCGGTTATGCGGTATGGAATGCGCGGTTGGCGTACCGGGTTGATGACACATGGACGGTGGCGCTGAACGGTAACAATCTCTTCGACAAAAATTACTATCAGACGGTGGGAACGGCCGACTGGGGTAATTTCTACGGCGAACCGCGCAACTTTACCGTCAGTTTGAAAGGCAATTTTTAAGGTTAGTACCGCCTCAATGTGGTGATGGACTCACGTCCTCACCACTCGTCAATTGTCCCCAAAAAACCCCGCATCCGACCTCCGTCAAAAAAAGGTTTTCCTCAGCCGCAGGAAATTTCCTAAATTTGTTCCTACACTCCAAAACGCCAGCATTTTGTTCTCGAAGAACCCGAGAACCCGACCTAGATAGTCAACAATTTGTCACATAGATGATTAAATAATGTGTCTAGATCGATACCTTTATAAAAAAGTCAAAACCTTGACGAGCAAGGAAAAGAGAACCATCATTTAGCCATTACCCCGCAAATTCCCTGCAAATAGATAGGTAATTGCGTATTACCCAGCGAAGCAAGCCGTTCGTCTGGCGCCACTTATAAAGCAAGCCCTGCCTTTATGGATGAGCAGCCGAACAAGGAAGCCCTGGTGTGCAATGAGGGATGTTTTTATGCGCGAGAAGTCGTCCGTCGACAGCCTGTTTTTGACCCGGGCCGGTTTTATTGAGTTTTTTGTTGTTTTCGTAAAGTTGATGCACGGTCTCACCGCTGTTTTTCCGGCACTGATCCTGCTGTTTTATCCGGAACCGATGGCCACTGAACTGCGCGCGCACTTTCTCGGCTTGCTGCTGTTCTTCGCGATCATGACGATTATTTTGTTCCAGGCCATGGGGGTTTACTCCGAGGAGTTGTTCAGCAACCGCCTGCGGTTTCGCACCATGCTGGTGGCCTGGTCTTCGGCGTTTTGCATCCTGCTGTTCATGTACCAGATTCTGCTGATGTTCCCGCAGTTGAGCCCGCGCAACCTGGCGTTCTGGTTTGTCACCAGCCTCGCGTTGTTCGGGCTGGAGCGGATGGTGATGCTGCGTCTGTTTCGCAACCTGATGGCGAACGGCAAATACCTGCAACGCACGGTGATCCTCGGCTTCACCGACACCGCCGTGCACGTGGCCGACCACTTGCAACGCAACGGCGATATCCGCTCCGGCCTGATCGGTTTTATCGACGACCGCACCGAGCGTATTCCCAAGGAATTGAGCAACCTGCCGCTGCTGGGAAACACCCGCGACCTGGAAAAACTGATCCGCTCCGAGCAGGTCAACCAGGTGATGATCACCCTGCCCTGGGCCGCCGAACAGCGGATCAACGGGCTGGTGAAGCGCCTGCGGCAGATGTCGGTCAACGTCATGCTGGTGCCCGACATGGCCGCCCTGCGTTACGGCCACAGCCGCATCACCGATGTGGGCGGCATCCTGATGTTCAACACCTCCCATGTGCCGCTGCGGGGTTGGTCGCCGTTTATCAAGCGCTGCGAAGACCTGATCCTGGCGACCCTGGGGCTGGTGGCGTTGTCGCCGATCATGCTGATCACGGCGATAGCCATCAAGCTCGACTCCAAAGGCCCTGTGCTGTTTCGCCAGAACCGTTTTGGCTACAACGACAACGTGATCCGGGTGTTCAAGTTCCGCTCGATGTACGCCGAGATGAGTGACTTCAACGCCGACCGCCAGACCACTCGCGGCGACCCGCGCATCACCCGCGTGGGCCGGTTTATTCGCAAGACCAGCATTGATGAGCTGCCGCAGTTGTTCAACGTGCTGCTGGGCAACATGTCGATGGTCGGCCCGCGGCCCCATGCCACCGCGACCAAGGCGGCCGGGGTGCCCTACGAAGTCGCCGTCAGCGAGTACAGCTCGCGGCACCGGGTGAAACCGGGCATCACTGGCTGGGCGCAAATCAACGGCTATCGTGGTGAGACCGACACCCTGTTCAAGATTCAGAAACGCGTTGAGTACGACCTGGAGTACATCTCGAAGTGGTCGGTGTGGTTCGACTTGTACATCGTTTTCATGACGGTCCCGGCCGTCCTTTCGACCAAGGAAGTCTATTGATGAGCACCCTCAACGGCTTGATTCCCTGCATCATTTCCGGTGGCTCGGGCACCCGGCTGTGGCCAGTGTCGCGGCAGAACATGCCCAAGCCCTTCATGCGCATGCGTGACGACCAAAGCCTGTTGCAGAAGACCTTCCTGCGGGCCAGTCACTTGCCGGGCGTGGAAAGCGTGCTGACGGTGACCAACCGCGAGATGCTGTTTCGCACCCTCGATGACTACCGCGTGGTCAACAAGACCCACCTGGCCCTCGACCTGCTGCTGGAGCCGTTTGGCCGCAACACTGCCGCCGCGATCGCCGTGGCCGCCCTGCATGTGCAGGAGAATTTCGGCGGCGAGGCGCAGTTGCTGGTGATGCCCGCCGACCACCTGATCCGCGATGAAAGCGCCTTCGCCGATGCCGTCACCCAGGCCCGCGAGCTGGCGGAAGCCGGCTACCTGGTGACGTTCGGCATCCAGCCCGACCACCCGGAAACCGGCTTCGGCTATATCGAACAAGGCGAAGCACTGGGCCAGGGTTTCCGGGTCAAGCGCTTCGTCGAGAAGCCCGACCTGGCCACCGCCCAAGGTTATCTGGACGGCGGCAAGCACCTGTGGAATGCAGGAATGTTCTGCTTCAAGGCAAGCACATTGCTCGACGAGCTTGCGCTGCATGCCCCCGCCGTCCTCGACGCCGCCAAAGCCGCCCTCGACCACAGCCACAGCCTGAATAACAACAACTGCCGCCAGCGCGAATTGAGCGCCGAAGGCTTCGGGTCTGCGCCCGATATCTCGATCGACGTGGCGCTGATGGAAAAATCCGCGAAAGTGGCCGTGGTGCCCTGCGACATCGGCTGGAGTGATATCGGTTCCTGGGACGCGGTGCGCCAGCTCACCCCAAGCGACGCCAACGGTAACCAGGTCAACGGTGAAGCCATCCTGCACGACGTGCACAACTGCTTCATCGACTCGCCCAAGCGCGTATTGGGCGCGGTGGGCGTGAGCGACCTGATCATCGTCGACACCCCGGACGCGATCCTGATTGCCGACGCCAACCGCAGCCAGGACGTGCGCTACATCGTCGCCGAGCTCAAGCGCCAGGACCATCCGGCGTTCAGCCTGCACCGCACCGTGACCCGGCCGTGGGGCACCTACACCGTGCTGGAAGAAAGCAGCCGCTTCAAGATCAAGCGCATCGTGGTCAAGCCGCGTGCCTCGCTGTCGTTGCAGATGCACCACCACCGCAGCGAGCACTGGGTGGTGGTCAGCGGCGCGGCGATGATTACCAACGGCGACCGTGAATTCCTGATCAACGCCAACGAGTCCACCTACATCCCGGCCGGGCACAAACACCGTCTGACCAACCCCGGCATCATCGACCTGGTGATGATCGAGGTGCAGAGCGGCGAGTACCTGGGGGAAGACGACATTGTGCGTTTTGACGACATCTACGGCCGGGCTCCGGCCGAAGTGAAGCAGTGATGCGTACCGCCCTGATCATCCCGACCCGCAACGCAGCCAGCCACCTCGACCGGCTGCTGCCGGCGCTGCGCATGCAAACCCTGCAACCGGACGAAACCCTGGTGGTCGACAGCGCCTCCAGCGACGACACCGTGGCGCGTTTTCGCGAGTTCGGCGTACGGGTCGAAGTGATCGATGCCAAGGACTTCAACCATGGCGGCACCCGCCGCTGGGCCAGCGAACAAGTCGACGGTGACGCGCTGATCGTGATGACCCAGGACGCGATCCCCGCCGAACCCGAGACCTTCGCCAACCTGGTGGGCGAGCTGGAACTGGACCCGCTCAACGGCGTCGCCTATGGCCGCCAACTGCCGCACCCGGATGCCGGTGTGCTGGGGGCCCAGTCACGCCACTTTAACTACCCGCCGCAGAGCCGCAGCAAAAGCCTGGCGGATGCGCCGGAGCTGGGGATCAAGACCTGCTTCAGCTCGGATTCTTTTTCGGTGTACCGGCGCAGCGCCCTGCAAGCCGTCGGTGGTTTCCCCGAGGATGTGATCGGCAGCGAGGACGCCTACGTCGCCGCCCGCATGCTGCTGGAAGGCTACAAGGTGCGCTATGCCGCCACCGCCCTGGTCTATCACTCCCACGATTACCGTCTCATGGATGAGTTTCACCGCTACTTCGACATTGGCGTGTTCTACGGCCGCGAGCCGTGGATTCGCCAGGCTTTTGGCGATGCCGGCGGTGAAGGTAAACGCTATGTACTGGCTGAGCTTCGAGCTTTACGCGAAGCCGGTGCATTGCACCGCGTACCCGAAGTACTGGTGCGCAGCGCGTTCAAATTGCTCGGCTACCGGCTGGGCCATCTGGAGCGCCAGCTCCCCCTCGCCCTCAAGCGGCGCATCAGCATGTTCCCCGGTTATTGGAGGTGAGCATCATGACCTACAGGAAGACCCCTTTGATGAAACGAACCTTGCTCGTCCTGGCCATGATGGCATTGGCCGCCTGCAATACGCCCGCGCGGATCGTCGCGCCCGATGGCAAGACGGTGAACGAGGGCAAGCAGGCCCTCGATCGCATGGCCCAGTTGCCGCCGGCCGTGGAGCGGATCCGCATCGGCGACCAGCTGCGGATCGTCCGCGATGCCGGGGAAATGCCGACCCTGTCGGCGTTCAACGTCAGCACGATTTACGAGCTGACGCTGTACACCGTGCAGAACGACGGCAAGATCAACTACCCCTTCCTGGGGCCGATCCAGGTGGCGCGGCGCACGCCGGCGGAAGTCGCCGCCGAGCTGAGCCAGAAACTCGCACCGGTGTATCGCGAGCCTCGGGTGACGGTGAACATCAACCAGGCGCCGGGTAACACGGTGATCGTCGGCGGCGCGGTGTTAAACCCGTCGGCTATTTCCATCGCCACGGCCCCGACCATGGAGCAGGCGATTCTTGGTGCCGGCGGCGTGAGTTCGGTGGGCAACGCGAGCATGGTCGCCCTGTTGCGTGAAGACGGACAAGGCGTTTACCACGCCTACTTCCTCGATTTCAGCCAGTACCTGAAGAACGGCGCTCTGGGCCGCAAGCCCGTGGCGCTGCAACGCGGTGACGTGGTGTTTGTACCCAAGTCCAACGTCGGCGAACGGATCCAAGGCGTGGACACTTACCTGAACCAGCTGATTCCCTTCACCAAATCCATTGGTGTGGGCTACAGCTACACCACGAACCACTAAAGGAGCGACATCCCATGATCGAGATCCGTTCTTTTCGTGATCTTCTGCGTCTGTTCTTCATCTTCAAGCACGAGTTCAAACTCGCGGCGCTTGCCGCGCTGGTGATCATTTTGCTGGGGGCGTTCCTGCTGCCGGCCAAGTATGAATCCACCGCGCGGTTGCTGGTAAAACCGGGGCGTGACTCGACAATGCCGATCGAGGTCGACAACCGCCAGCCGATCGTCATGCCGAGTACCCAACGCGACCCGATTGTCGACGAAGAACGCCTGCTGACCGGGCGCCCCATCGTGCGTGCCGTGGCCGAGCATTACCTGGACGTGATGGACAAGATGCAACCGCCGCAAGGCGTGTGGAAGCGCACCAAGTGGTACGTCAAAAAAGGCATCAGCTCAGTATTCGACGGTGTGCGAGTCGTGCTGGAAACCGTTGGCATCGTCGAAGAAACCACCCCGGTGGAGCGCCTGGCGAAAAGCCTGGAGAAAAACTTCGACGTGACCCACGCCATTGGCTCCACGGTGATGGACATCAGCTTCACCTGGGATGATCCGGAAATCGCCCAGGCGGTGGTCAAGGACTGGGTGGAAACCTACATCGAAGAACGCACCCAGGCGTTGGGCCGCAAGAGCCTGTACGCGTTCTACGAAGGCCAGGTGTCTTCCAGCGCTGCCCAGATCAAGAGCTACAAGGAGCAGATCCTTACACACTTGAACGAGATCGGCGCGTCGAGCATCACCGATCGCCTGGAAGACTTGTCCGAGCGGATCAACGTACTGCGTGGCGAAGTGTTCAACTCCACTCGGCTGATCGCCTCCTCCGACGTGGCGTTGCAGAGCACCCGTGACCAACTCAAGGGCCAGCCCAAAGAGGTGACCACGGTTCGCCAGATCGCGTTGAACCCGCAACAACAAGACTTGCGTCGCCTGCTGAACCAGAAGCTCCTGGAAAAAGCCGACATGATGCGTACCTATACGGATAACGCGCCGCCGGTCAAAGCCCTGGACGCTTCGATCCGTGCCATGCAGGCCCAGGTCGCCGGTGAAAGCGACACGGTGCAAAGTTCCGAGAACCGCGCGCCGAACACCCTGGAAATCCACCTGCAACGGGTACTGCTGGATGAGACCAGCCGCAACCAGTCGCTGCGGACGCAGTTGGTGCAACAGCAAAAACAACTGACGGAACTGGAAGCCCAACGCAAGGATGCCCTGGCCATTGAGCCGGAACTGGCGCGCCTGGCCCGTGAGCTGAACGGCACCGAGAAAAACTACGCGCTGTATGTCGACAGCCTGGAAAAATCGCGGATCGACCGTGAACTGGACAAGAGCCAGATCAGTAACATCGCAGTGATCGAAGAAGCCACCCTCAACCCTGGGCGCGTCTTCCCGAAAACCCTGCTGATGCTGTTACTGGCGATTCCGTTCTCCATCGTGGTCGGGCTGCTGGTGATCTACCTGTGCTACCTGCTGGATCAGCGGATCCACGACGGCGGTCTGGTGGAAGGCAAATTCGGCCTGCCGCTGTGGACCACGCTGCCGGAGCTGGACACCAGTACCGCGCAAAGCACCAACGCCTTCAACGCGAGTATTTATCGCCTGTATGGCTTGCTGCCGCTGGAGCGTATTGCCGAACAGGGCCTGACCCTGGGGCTGACCTCGGCGCGACACGGTGAAGGCGTGAGTTTTGTGGTCGAGCAGTTGCGCCAGTTGCTGGAAGAGAACGGCGTGCGGGTACGGGTCGGCGGGATTGAGCCGGCGGTTCCGGGCCAGGTGGTCTTGCTGGATGCCTCGGCGCTGCTGGACAACCGTGATGCGTTCATCAACCTGCGCCGTGCCGACCTGATTGCGCTGGTGGTGGAAGCGCAAAAAAGCACGGTACCGGTGGTGGAACACGCCCTGTCGATCCTCACCACGGCGTTCGGCAAGGTCGATGGCATCATCATCAACCGCCGCAAGTTCGAGGTACCGGTCAAGGTGCTGAAAACCATCGCCAAATACCGGGGTTCGTTCTGATGCGCATCGCCCTGCTCGCTCCCCTGCCGCCGGAAAAGAACGGGATCGCCGATTACGCGAACCACTTCAAGACGGCACTGGAGCAACTGGGCGTCGAGGTGGCTACGCCCTTGACGGGCGTGGTCGGCAGCACGGCGTCGATCAAGCAAGCCATTGCCGGTTTCAACTGGCAGGGGGTTGATCTGGTCCACGCCGAGCTGGGCGGTGGACGGCTGGGGGAGTTCCTGGCCCTGCGCGAGTTGCGCAAGGCCTACCCTGCCCTGCCGTTGACCGCTACGGTGCATGACCCGGAACGTATGGTCTGGCGGCGCGAGCAACTGCCCTTTCCGCTGATCCTGCTGGAATCCTTGCCCAGCCCATTGCCCCAGGCGGCGGTGGTGCTGGCCGATCCCTTGACCCTGCGCGAAGAACGTCACGTCGCCCAGGGCCTGACCCGGCTGGTGACCCTCACCCGCCTGGGCGCCGACTGCCTGACGGCGCGCATGCAATTGCCCGCCGGCAAGGTGGCGGTGATCAACCACGCCAACCTGGATATCCCGCCCGTGGCCTTGCCGCCACTGGACACGCTGCACCTGCTGTATTTTGGTTTTATCTACCGTGGCAAAGGCATCGAAGACCTGTTGCAGGCACTGGCCGCCGTCTTCGAAAAAGCCCCCGAATTGCGTGACCGTGTGCGCCTGACCCTGGCCGGTGGCACTGCCGCCGAAATGGCGTTTGGCGCAGGCGGCAATTATCTGGAGCAGTTGAACAGCCAGATCGCCGAACTTGGCCTGGCCGGCTCCATCGACTGGCGGCTGAATTTGCCGGCCAGCGAAATCCCGCAGACGATCCAGGCGCACCATGTGATGGTGCTGCCGTATCGCGAATCGAAAAAACTCGGCCTGCTGGGCCGCCAGCGTGGCACCAGCGGTGCATTGTCGTGGGCCGCCGCCTGCGGGCGCGGCGCAATCACCTCCGATGCCCGGGCGTTCGCCGAGGAAGTCGCCAGCGGCAATGGCGCCATCTATCCACAAGGCGATGTCGCCGCCTTGAGCGAGCAACTGATGCTGCTCGCACGCAACCCGCAAATGGCCAGGGACTGGGCCGCACGCGCCGCCGCGATTGGCCGTGAACGGCTGTGGCCGTTGACGGCGCAGAAGTTCGCGACACTGTTTAGTGAAGCCATTGCAGGAGGCAACCATGGCACGTAAACGGACTTACCTGGCGACCCTCGTGGTCGTCGCCGCACTGGGCCTGACCGCCTTTCTCTGGGGCCGCCCGGCCGATGCCGAGAGCCATGTGCTCAAGGGCAACAAAGAGATCGTGTGGAAAGATTTTCTGGGGGTGAACGCGCAGTTCCTGTGGTTCAGTCCCGAGCGTTATCAGAAGCAGATCGACCGCCTCAAGGCCCTGGGCCTGGAATGGGTGCGCCTGGACCTGCATTGGGACCAACTGGAAACCGCCGAGAACCAGTACAACGTCGCGCCCCTGGATGAACTGGTGAACAAGCTGCAGCAGAACCAGATCAAGTCGGTGTTCTACCTGGTGGGTTCGGCGAAGTTCGCCACCACCGCGCCGGCCTCCTCGCCGTATCAGGACCAGTTCCCGCCCAAGGACCCGAGTATCTTCGCCAACCGCATGGCGTTGCTGGCCCAACGTTACCCCAGCGTGGATGCATGGCAGGTGTGGAACGAGCCGAACCTGCTGGGTTTCTGGCGCCCCGTCGCCGACCCGGCCGGCTATGCGAACCTCTTGCAAGTCACCGCAGCCGCGCTGCGGGTGGTGAACCCGAACAAGCCAGTGGTGGCTGCCGGCATGGCGTTTTTCAGCGAAATGCCCAACGGCCAGAACATGCTCGACGGGCTGCTGCAACTGGGCGTGCCGAGCCTCAATACCGTCATGTCCTATCACCCCTACACCCAATTGCCCGAAGGCAACACCCCGTCGAACCTCGACTTTGTCGAAAAGACCAGCGCCCTCAACCAGAAACTGCGGGCGGCCGGGGTGAGTACCCTGTGGAGCACCGAGTGGGGCTGGTCGAACTATAAAGGCCCGAAAGAGGTGCAGGACTTCATCACCACCCAAGGCCAGGCCGACTACATCGTGCGCCGCGTTGCGCTGATGAGCGCGCTGGATTTCGACAAGATCTTCCTGTTTACCCTGAGCGACCTGGACCAGCGCGCCAGCGTGCGTGACCAGAGTTATGGCTTGCTCGACATCGACGCCAACCCCAAGCCGTCGTATACCGCGTTGCAGAATTTCCTGCAGGTGAGCGGGCCCAAGTTGACCCCCGGCGATCCACCCACCGCTGACCAGTTGCCCGATGGCCTGTTCAGCATCGGCTGGACCCGTGCAGACGGGCGCAAGGTGTGGTTTTTCTGGTCGGCCCGTGGCGGCAGCGCGCACTTACCGGGCATGACCACCGCCACCTTGTATGACCCCTTGCGCGGCACCGAAACACCCTTGAGTGGCACCAGTGGACTGGACGTACCGGTCAAGCCGAACCTGCAAATTCTGTTATGGGATTGAAGCCACCCATGCGCATCCTCTGGATCCTGCCCTACTCGCCTTGGCCCGCTACCAGCGGTGGCAAGACGCGCCAGTTTCATTTGCTGCGCAGCCTGGCTGCGCGCGGGCACCGGATCACCTTGCTGTTGCATGACAAACACGCGGTTTCGCTGACGGATCGCCAGGTGCTGGAAGCCTTTCTGGAACAGGTGATCATCCTGCCGCGCCGCCCCCTGCGCAGCCTGAAGACCCTGCTGGCCGGGCTGTTTGCGCCGTACCCGTTGCTGGCCAGTGTGAATGGCCTCTCGGGTGAACTGCAGGACACCTTCGAGCAATTGCTGACCGAGCATTGGGACGTGGTGCAGATCGAACACACCTACGCCTTCCAGCCTTACGAAGCTGCGTTGGCCCGTCGCTCCCAGCCGTTTGTGCTGACCGAACACAATGTCGAATCGTCCCTCGGCGCCGCGACTTACGACCGCCTGCCGGGCTGGGCGCTGCCGTTCATTCGCTACGATCAATGGCGCTATGGCCGCTGGGAACGTCGAGTGATGCGCCAGGCCGCGCAAGTCGTGGCGGTGACTGACGCCGACGCCCAGACCCTGGCGCAGATCGCCGGCAAACCTGTGCCGGTGGTGGTCAACGGCGTGGATTGCACGCACTTCGCCGCCGCCCGACCCGACCCGACGACCCGCCGCGTGCTGTTTCTCGGCAACTACGAATACGCGCCCAATGTCGACGCCATCGAATGGGCATTGGATGAAATCCTGCCGAAAGTCTGGGCCCGCTGCCCCGACGCTCGCATGAGCGTCTGCGGCTTCGGCATGCCGGAAAGCTGGCGCGAGCGCTGGAAGGACGGGCGCATCGAATGGCAAGGCTTTGTGCCTGACCTGCTGGCCCTGCAATCGAGCTGCTCGGTGTTTTTGGCGCCGTTGCGCCATGGTGGCGGTTCCAAGCTCAAGGTGCTTGAAGCCCTGGCCGCCGGCCTGCCGCTGGCGAGCACCGACCAGGGCGTGTCTGGCCTGGACCTGGTCGAAGGCCTGGACTACCTCGGCGGCCAGACCGCCGACAGCCTGGCCGACGCCGTGGTGCGCCTGCTGCAACAGCCTGAAGTCGCAGCCCCGATGGGCGAAGCCGGACGCGCCTATGTGCGCCGCGCCCATGACTGGAGCGTCGCTGCCAGCCAGTTGGAGCAGGTGTACGCCCAACTGTCGCCCCTGAACCAAAAGGAGCCGGCATGCGCGTAGGCCTCGATTACCGTACCGTCGGCACCTCGCCGCAATCAGGCATCAGTCGCCAGGTGTACGCCCTGGAAGATGCCCTGCGCGCCATGCCCGGCATCGAGCTTGAGCGCTTCAGCGTCGCACCGCTGGGGGATGAGCTGCGCCTGAATGCCCATTGCCCGGACTGGGGCTGCGCCAAGACGGCCATGCACCAGCCCCATCAGCGCCTGCGTTTCGAGGCAGGCTTCTTGCCCAAGGCCCTGCGCGATGAGCACATTGATGTGTATATCAGCACCTTCAATATGGGCCTGCCGCTGCCGCCCAAACCCAAAGGCCTGCGTACCGTGGTGCTGCTGCATGACCTGTTTCAGATCACCCTGGACAACTACCACGCCAATCGCCTGAAGGCGATGATCTACAAGGCCAGTGATCGCCTGTCCATCACCTATGCGGTGCACACGGCAGACCGGGTGTGGACGCCTTCGCAGTACAGTGCCGATGAAACCGCGCGGCTGTTTCCCAAGGCGGCAAGCAAGATTCGAGTGTTGCCGAATCAGGTGGTGGGCTTTGCCGGACTGCCGGCGGACCTCTCGGGCCGACAATTGCCTGAAGGTTTCTGGCTGCTGGTGGGCACCCGGGAATTGCGCAAGAACGTGCCATTCCTGGTGGACGCCTGGCAGCAGGCGCGCCGCCAATCCCCCAGCGTGCCGGAACTGGTGTTGGTGGGCAGCCTGGAGCATTTGCCCGAAGCGCAACGCACCTACCCGGGAATACGCGCGCTGAGCGGCGTCTCCGACGCCGAATTGCACGGGCTCTACCGCAAGGCCTCGCGCCTGTGGCAGCCTTCCTACGCGGAAGGCTTTGGCTTGCCGGTGATCGAGGCCCTGAGCGTCGGCACCCCGGTGGCGGTGGCCAGCGGAACCTCGCTGGATGAAATCACCCCGCCGCTGGCACCACGTTTTTCACCCACCGACGGCGCGGCGCTGGTGCAATTGATGCTGCACCTGGCCGACCAACCCGTCGAACAACCACCTGAACAGTTACGCAGCTGGGCCGAACGTTTCAACCACCAGGCCTACCGTCGGCGCCTGGCCGAACTGATCGAGGAATTGAATTGAGAATCTCACTGGGTAGCCTCGTCGCCATCGTCTTCGGCCTGCTGTTTGGTGGGTTGATCCTGTTCCTTTCTCCGGCCAAGGCCGTACTGGCGGTGATCGGCCTGGCCGCTGCCGTGACGATTCTGCGGTTCCCGTTCTGGGGACTGCTGCTGTTCGCCCTGGTGGCGACGTTCATGCCCTACTCCACCCTCAACCTGGGGATTCGCAGTACGGTCAGTGAGGCACTGATCGCCCTGACCTGGGCGGCGGTGATCTGGCACGGCTTCCTGTCGCGCATGCCCGCCGTGCCATCGCTCTCACGGCGCCCCACCGACCGGATGTTGATGTGGCTGATGATCTTCACCGTGGTGCCGTTTATCGTCGGCCAGGTGAGCATTACCGCCGAGGCCAGCGGCCTGGCGAACTGGTTGCGCTGGTTGCTGAACCTGTCGGTGCTGTTCCTTGCCGCCAAGCTGCTGGTTGAGCAGAAAAACCGCGAAGCCCTGGTGATCGCGCTATTGCTGGGCACCCTGGCGATGCTGGTGTTGTCCATCGGCGTGTTTATCCGCTCGCGCTCGGCCTCGGGCATGTTGCCGATCCTGACCCTGATGAACTACGGCAGCCTCGACACCCTGTCCCTGGGCCTGGGGGCGATGGCCTCGCGGATGGGCTCGCCGTGGATGCACCCCAACGCCACCGGCGGGATCATGGCCTTGCTGCTGCCGTTGGCGTTTTGCTACGGCATCACCAATACCGGCTGGAAACGCGGGCTCGGCCTGGGCGTTGCCTGCCTGGGCGCGGCGGCCTTGCTGTTGGCCAGTAGCCGGGGCGCGATGGTCAGCCTGGCGCTGGTACTGATCTGGATGGCGTCGCGTCGGGTCCCGTATACCGGGCGCTTACTGATGATCGGCCTGGCATTGGCGGCGGCGCTGGTGGTGTCGTATCCACCGCTGCAGGAACGCCTGGCGACGATCTTTTCGGCCCAGAACGCGAGTACCGAAGTGCGCTTTGACGAATACCGGATGTTCCCTCAGGCCGTGGCCAGCTACCCGCTGGGCATTGGCTTCAAGGTTGACCCTCCAGTGCCGGGCACGCACCTGCTGGGGATTTCCAATCTGTGGCTGAACTTTGTCTACAAGACCGGCGTGATCAGCATGCTGCTGTTTATCGCCGTGACCTGGCGCTGGTGGCGCGAGTCCCGGCCGGAGCTCGGCCCGATCCGCCTGACCAAGGACAACGCGATCTGGCTGGGCAGCACGGCGGGGATCCTGTCGGCGCTGGTCAGCGGCTTTTTTGACCACTACTTCAGCTTCGCCCTGGTGATGATTGCGTTGTTCTGGCTGATGGTGGGGATCAACGTGCTGGAGGCGCGGCGGTTGTTTCCGGCGCGTCTGCCAAAGGTCAAGACCGTGACGCATCGCAAGCCTGTGCTCGATAGCGTCGGGCCCTAGGCATGCTCGGATCGGCGTTTTGGTTGACCCTGGCGACCCTGCTGGGGCTGTGCCTCGGCTTTGCCCGTGAGTGGTTGCTGGTGGCGGCCTGGGGTGCTGGCGAACGCAGCGATGCGTTTCTGATCGCGCTGTTTTTGCCGGAAGCGTTGCGCATGTCCCTGGCCGGTGGCGTGCTGAGCGCCGCCGCCCTGCCGCTGTACCTGCAACGCAAGGACGGCGAGCGCCTGGACTGGCTGGCGGTGCTGTTCCCCGCGCTGCTGCTGATTGCCCTGCTGACCAGCCTGCTGTTGACGCTGCTGGCGCCGTGGCTGGTGCAACTGCTCGGCCCGGGTCTGGCGGCAACGGCCACCAGCCTCGCCAGCAGCAACCTGCAGATCCTTGCCTGGAGCGTGCCGGGGCTGATGCTGCATGCGCTGTTCAGTATTCCGTTACAGGCCAACGAGCGCTTTGTGGTCGCGGGGCTCGGCTCGTTGCTGTTCAACCTGCCGCCCGTGACCTACCTCGCCCTCGCCGGCACCGCCACGCAACCGCACTCGCTGGCGTTGGCCTGCCTCACGGGTAGTTTGCTGATGCCCCTGGCGCTGTTGCCGTCGATGTTGCGCCTGGGCTGGCGGCCGTGGCGGCTGCGGGCTTCGACCCTGGAACTGCGGGAGCTGGGCGGGCGCATCGGGCCTCTGTTGCTGAGCAATGGCGCCAGCCAGGGCCTGGCATTGATTGAACGGTTGGTGGCGTCCTTGCTGGGTGAAGGCGCGGTGACCTGGGTCAACCTGGCCCGCAAGTTGATGAACTTGCCACTGATTGCGTTGATGAGCCTCAACCAGGTGCTGCTGGGCATGATGAGCCGGCGCCAGGGCAACGAGCGCCTGGCCCTGCTCAAGCGCGGCCTGGAAACCGCCAGCCTGCTGACCCTGCCCGCCGGCGTCGGCCTGGTGGCGGCGGCGCCGAGCCTGGTGGCGTTGCTGCTGCCCAAGCAGTCAGTGGATTCGCCGTTGCCACTGCTGTTGGCCTGGTTTGCCGTGCCGCTGGTGTTCGGCGCCTGGAATGCCCTGTTGGCCCGTTATGCCTATGCCGCCGGCGACACACGCCAGCCGCTGCGTTGCGAGTTGCTGGGCAGCCTGGTGAACGTGTTGCTGCTGGGTGTGCTGCCGTTTGTGTTTGGCCTGGCGGGCATTCCGCTGGCCGCCCTCGCCGGGGTGCTGTGCACCGCATTGCTGCTGATGCAGCGCCAGGGCTTGCTCGGCACCCTGCCCTGGAAGCGGCACTGGTTGCTGAGTGGACTGGTGATGGGCGTGGCGGCGCTGGTGTTGTTTCGGGTTCAAGGTATTTGGCTGCAGTTGGGGTTGAGCACCCTGGCTGGGGCCGTGGTGTTGCTGGGCATGGGCCTGTGGCTCAAGCCGTGGCGCAAGGCAGATTTATAGAGTGGGAGCAGTCAGGTGAAAAAACGCTGGATTCAAATGGATATTGCCAAGGGCATTGGCATCCTGATCATTGTGTTCGGGCACAGCTGGTTTGTCGCCAGTTCCCTGGACTTGCTGTACCCGCTGCTGGCGGTGTTTATCCTGCCGTTGTTCTTCTTTCTCTCCGGGGTGTTCTTCAAGCCTGAACAACCCTTTGTCGAGATGGCGGTGCGCAAGGCCGATGCACTGCTCAAACCGTTCTTCTTCACCATGCTGGTGTACATCCTGATCCGCGACCTGCTGCGCGGTCAGGCACTGCTGCCGGACATCGGCGGCGTGCTGTATGCCTCGGTGGACACCATTCCATGGCAGGCGCTGTGGTTCCTGCCGCACTTTTGGGTGGCGATCCTGTTCGGCTGGGTGATGCTGCGGCTGATGCAGCGCCTGGGCCTGTCGCTGGCCATGAGCTGTGTGGTGATCACCTTGCAACTGATGCTCGGGATCTGGACCCTGCCGTGGTTCTGGCAGGTGCCGGTGACCGTCGGCGGACAGACCTGGACGATGCCGGGGCTGCCGTTCAGCATTGATGTGACGTTGATCAGCAGCACCTATTTCATCTTTGGTTATCTGCTGCGGGACGTGCTGCGCCGCCACCAGAGCTCGTTGTTGACGCTACTGGGGGCCATGGCGTTGTTTGCGGTGGTGTTCATCTACAGCTGGGACACCATGGACCTGGCACAGCGGCGTTATGACCACTGGCTATGGACCAGTTTGTTGGCGGTGATCGGCGTGTATGTGTGCTGGGCGCTGGCCGGGGTGATGATGGTTTCGGGGCTGCTGACGCGGGCGATGACGTACATCGGGCAGTCGACGCTGATTCTGTTGATCTTCCACGGGGAGATTCAGCACAAGACCGTGGACTTGATGGAGCGGCTGGGGTTGCACCCGCTGTTGTCGGCGAGCATCGGGCTGGTGATCGCGGTGGTGGTGCCGTTGATGATCGGCGAGGTAATCAAGCGGGTGGCGTTCTTGCGCTTCTTCTACTTCCCGTTCCCGGTGCGCAAGAAGGCGGTGGTGGCTGGGGAGAAGCCTGGGGCGTAAACCCCAGGCCTGCTGGCCGGCTCCTGCGGGGGTTCAATCATCCAGTGCCGGTTGAGGTGCTGGATGCTTGGTGTTCTTGCCAGCCTTGGCGCCAGGTTTGCCAGGCGCCGGGGCCGCGGGCTCAGGCTCGGCCGGGGCGGCAAGGTCCTTCTCAGCCTGGGGCATCTGGTCAATCGCGGTGAAGAAGTCTGCAAGGTTGAGGGTATCCGGCGGCACGGTCTTCTCAAGTTTTTTCTCGCCGTCCTTGCCCATCAGAATCACTTTGGTGCCACTGCCGGCGCCCAACTTGAGTGCCCGGATCAGCGCGTTGGTTTCAGGCGGTGCGAGCTTCTTGTTGTCCTTCGCGTCCTTGGCGAACTTCTCGCCTTCAGCACCGATGCTGCCGAAGGACACGGTGTAGAGCACCATATTGCGCTCTTCAAAGGACTGCTTGTTGGCAGGCTCTTCCAACTGTTTCTTGAGGGTGGCCAACGTCGGGTTGCCGGAGTCGAGTTCCACCACCACCAACGGGCGTGACTTGCCCAGGTCCTGCTTGAGCGGATTGAGATCATCCGCGGCCAGCAGCGGCCCCGTAAAAGCCATCAAGGTAGCCAGGGTCAGCGACCGGATGAGCATGCACACCTCCTTTGAATTCCATGCAGGGATCTTGAGTTTCATGTCTGCGACAGTCAAATTCAAGGATGATTCCTACGCCGGCTTCAGAAAGCGTAGGTCAGGACGCCCGCGACGCAAGGCGTTTAGCCACCTCAGGGCTCATTGTTTCTTCTGATTGCGAAGGCTTACAGCGGCCAATGCCGGGCAAATACCGACGCCACGGTGGGGTCGACATCCACCTGCGCCAGCCCCCGGGAAAACTCTGGCCGAGACTGTTGTATCGCCTCACGTCCTCCCGCCCATCGCGACACCGCCGCAGCCATGATGCCCAGCGCATTGGGAACCTGTTGCGAGGTAACCAACTGGTCGGCAAATTGATCGGCAAACATCTCCCAGGCCCCATGCAGGCGGCGACGGGTGCCACTGATCAACTGTTCATGCTGCTGCGCATCGGCGCTGTCAGTCCAGCGTTCCGGATAGTCGATGATGCCAATCGCCGAATAACAGTTCGCGGCGATGTACACCAGGCCGCGAATGACCTGGGCGGGCTCCTCGGGTAGCAACCCTGAGGCGGGAAATTGCAGGCCCAGGTGAATCAGGATCGCCGCGCTTTCGGTCAACACGCTGCCGTCCGGCCGTTGCAGGGTGGGGATTTGTTTGAGCGGATTGATCTGCACCAGGGCCTCGCTGCCCGCGCTGTCTTCCCAAGAGCAGGCGTCGACCTGGCGCCATTCGACACCGCAACGCTGCAGGGCGATTTCGATGATGCACGAGCCGGTGCCTTGGGTTCCGTAAAGGGTGTACACAGTGCTGAGCCTCCTGGCAGTGGGTTGAGGTGTTAGGCTAGGCCGTTCAATCGTTCAACGGGAAACTATCATGCACAGTAAACGCGTCACGATCGAAGACTGGGACGGCGACGGCGCCATTCGCCTGCCAGACGAAGCCTTGCAGGAATTGGGACTGGATGTGGGCGACACGCTGTATATCGTCGAGACCTATGTGGGCACGCAGAAAGGGTTCGTGTTGTCGACCACACCGAAAATTGCCGACCGGATGGATGAGCTGGTGGAAGAGCTGAGCCACAAGCCCTAGCGGACCAGCCTGGCCAGCAACTCCGCCTTCACCTGCGGCCATTCCGGATCAATGATGCTGAAGCGCACCGAGTTGCGCTTGCGGCCATCGGGCATGATGCGCTCGTGGCGCACGATCCCTTCCTGTACCGCGCCGAGGCGCAGGATCGCGGCCCGGGACTTTTCATTCAGTTCATCCGTCGTGAATTGCACCCGCACACAGTCCATGACTTCAAACGCATGGGTGAGCAGCAGCAGCTTGGCCTCGGTGTTAACTCCGGATTTCTGCACCGACTGGCTGATAAACGTGTGGCCGATCTCCAGCTTGCGGTTGACCCGGTCAACCTTCCAGAACCGTGTGCTGCCAACGATCTCGCCAGTGTCGCGGCGCACGATGACAAACGGGATCATGGTGCCCGCCTCACGCCCGGCCAGGGCGATGTCCACGTACTTTTCGACGGTGTCGGGACCCGGCACGTTGGTCACCTTGAGATTCCACAGTTGCCCGTCGGCGGCGGCCTGTACCAAGGCGGCCGAGTGTTCGCGTTGCAGGGGGCGGAGTTCGACCGTGGTGCCGGTCAGGGTGATTTCAGTCATGGGAGCGCTGCGCCGTCTGGTGGTCGTCAGTGGCCAAGATTGCAGGCTCTCGCCACTGCAAGGCAAGCCGTTTTAGAACAAGCCCATCTGACCACCCACCAAGGTGCCGAAGTCGTCATTTACAAACGGCAGGATTGCATCAGCCACCGGTTGCAGCTGCCGAGTGACGTAGTGGTCATAGTCGATTGGTGCCTGGCGCACTTCCAGTGGTTCGGGGCCGTTGACGCTGATCACGTAGCTGATCCAGCCACCGTTCTGGTACTGGCGCGGGCGACCCTGGTGGTCGTTGTATTCGTCGGCCAGCCGCGCGGCACGCACGTGGGGCGGCACGTTGCGTTCGTAGTCACCCAATTGCCGGCGCAGGCGTTTGCGGTAGATCAGCAATTCGTCGAATTCGCCACTCAGGGTGCGGCGCACATAGTCGCGCACGTAATCCTGGTGAGGCTGGCGATGGAAGATCCGCCGGTAGAGCTCCTGCTGGAATTGCCGGGCCAGGGGCGACCAGTCGCTGCGCACGGTTTCCAGACCTTTGTAGATCATTTCTTCGCTGCCGTCGGCACGGGTGACCAGACCGGCGTAGCGCTTCTTGCTGCCCTCTTCCGCGCCGCGAATGGTTGGCATCAGGAAGCGGCTGAAGTGGGTTTCGTATTGCAGTTCCAGGGCGCTTTGCAGGCCGAACTCACTCTGCAGGCGTTCGCGCCACCAAGTGTTGACGTGCTGCACCAGGTCCAGGCCAATGCGCGTGGCGTCTTCCTGGGAGTGGGCGCTGCCGAGCCAGACGAAGGTGGAGTCGGTGTCGCCGTAGATCACGTCATAACCCCGGGCTTCGACCAGTTCGCGGGTCTGGCGCATGATCTGGTGGCCGCGCAAGGTGATGGACGATGCCAGTCGCGTGTCGAAGAAGCGGCAACCGCTGGAACCGAGTACGCCGTAGAAGGCGTTCATGATGATCTTCAGTGCCTGTGACAGCGGCGCATTGTGTTCGCGCTTGGCCACTTCGCGGCCTTCGGAAACCCGCGCGACAATCGACGGCAGGCAATGCCGGGTGCGGGAAAACCGCGCCCCGCGAAAGCCTTCCACTGACTCGCTGTCTTCGGGGTGACGCAGGCCTTCGATCAGACCCACCGGGTCGATCAGAAAGCTGCGGATGATCGACGGGTAGAGGCTTTTGTAGTCGAGCACCAGCACCGATTCGTAGAGGCCCGGGCGTGAATCCATGACAAACCCGCCGGGGCTGGCCTGGGGTGGTTTGTCCCCCAGGTTCGGCGCGACGAAACCCTGGCGGTGCATCAGCGGCATGTACAGGTGGGTGAACGCCGCCACCGAACCACCGTTGCGGTCCGCCGGCAAGCCAGTGACGCTGGCTCGTTCGAGGAGGAATTTCAGCAACTCGGTCTTCTCGAAAATCCGCGTCACCAGCTCGCAGTCCTTGAGGTTGTAGCGCGCCAGTGCGGGCTTGTCCTCGGCGAACATGCGGTTGATTTCGTCCATGCGCTGGTACGGGGTGGAGATCGATTTACCTTCGCCGAGCAGGGTCTGGGCGACGTTTTCCAGGCTGAAGGATTCGAAACTCCAGGTGGCCGAGCGCAAGGCTTCGATGCCGTCGATGATCAACCGCCCGGCCGCCGCCGCGAAGTAGTGATTGCGGCTGCCGTGTTCGCGCCAGCCCATGGCATCGCCACCACGGCCCAGCAGCAGCGGCACGTTCAGGCGCTGCGCATGTTCGTGCAGCACGCGCAGGTCGAACTGCACCAGGTTCCAGCCGATGATCGCGTCGGGGTCATGGGTGGCGAGCCACAGGTTCAGGCGTTCGAGGAGTTCGGCGCGGGTGTCGCAGTACTCGAGCTTGAAGTCCACCGCATCGGTCTTGTTGGGCGGGCCGAGCATGTATACCTGGCGCTCGCCGCAACCCTCCAGGGCGATGGAATACAGATCGCCCTGGGCGGTGGTCTCGATGTCCAGCGACACCAACTTGAGGGGCGGGCGATAATCCGGCGCGGGTTTCATCTGCGCCTCCACCAGCATGCTGCCCTCGCCCGCCGTACCGCCAAACCACACCGGCGCGGTGATGAAGCGTTCCATCATGTAGCGATCGGGTGGGCGCACATCACCTTCGTAGACGTCGATGCCGGCTTTGCGCAGGCGCTTTTCCAGGTCCATCAATTGGCGATGTTGTTGGGTGTAGAGACCCAGCACCGGCCGATGGTGAAAGTCGCACAGCGCCAGGTCGCGCAACTCGATACCGCGCTCGCCCTTGAGCTGCAACTCGGCGGGCTTGCGATGGGCCTGGGGGATGAACATCACGGAAGTCTGCACCGGCAAGCGGACACACCTTGGGCCCTGATCGGTGGCCAGCCAGAAACTGACCTCCGTGCCCGCCGGGGTGTCGCGCCAATGCCGGGTCAAGACAAACCCCTGCTGTAAATCCACCTTGCCGCACCTCAAGAATCGCATTCAGGGCGCGATTCTACTCGGCCTGTGACAAGGCGCGGCGATTTAACCGAAATCGCCTACGAACACGCAGACAACAATCTCACAAACTTGTTGCAGAACATTAATGACAATTACTATCATTCGCACCGGAGTCGTATTCGCGCAGTGAGGACGCGCAACGTTGTTGCCCTTTTCCTCACAGTGACGGTTCGCCGTCAGGATCGATCATGCCCACCTCCGCCCGTTTTGCAGTGCCGTTTCGTCCTACCCTGCTCGCCCTTTGCTGCTCCCTGAGCCTCACCGCTCACGCCGCCACTCCAGAAACCACGCAGGATGCGAACACCAGTCAGGACGGCAAGGCTCTGGAATTGGGTGCTACCACCATCAGCGCCGACGCACCGACGCGCAATGCCCTGCCCCCGGTATACACTGGCGGCCAGGTCGCCCGTGGCGGGCAACTGGGCGTGCTGGGCAACCAGGACATCATGGACGTGCCCTTCAGCATGTCGTCCTATACCGAAAAATTGATTCGTGACCAGCAGGCCGAAAACGTCGGTGATGTGCTGCTCAACGATTCGTCCGTACGCCAGGCATCGGGTTATGCCAACCAGGCCCAGGCCTTTGTGATTCGTGGCCTGCCGCTGAATGGCGACGACATTTCGTTCAACGGTTTGTACGGCATCCTGCCGCGCCAGATCATGTCCACCGACGCTTTGGAACGGGTTGAAGTGTTCAAGGGCCCCAACGCCTTTATCAACGGCGTGACGCCCGGCGGCTCCGGGATTGGCGGCGGTGTGAACCTGCAACCCAAGCGCGCCGATGATGTGCCGTTGCGCCGCTTCAGCACCGATATCAGCAGCGATGGCCGGGTCGGCGAGCACCTGGATATCGGCCAGCGCTTTGGTGAAGACAATCGTTTTGGCGCGCGGGTAAACATCTCCCAGCGTGAGGGTGATACCGGGATCGACGACGAGAGCCAGCGCTCGAAGCTGTTTGCGGTTGGCCTGGATTATCGCGGCGATGCACTGCGTTTGTCGGGGGATTTTGTCTACTCGAAACAGCAGATCAATGGCGGTCGCAACACCGTGCTGCTGGGCAAGAACCTGACCCATATCCCCGACGCGCCTTCGGCCGACACCAACTACGCGCCGAGCTGGGGCACCAGCAGCCTGGAAGACACCTTCGGCATGTTGCGCGCTGAGTATGACCTCAACGACAACTGGACTGCTTATGTCGCCGGCGGCGCCAAGCACACCAACGAGATTGGCCGTTACTCCTCGGTCACGTTGAATGACACCCTGGGCAATGCCACCGTCAGCGGCTCACGCATCGCCCACCAGGAAGACAACACCAGCCTGATGGCAGGCTTGAACGGCAAATTCCAGACCGGCGCTGTCAGCCACAAGCTGAACGTCGGGTTGACCGGGATCTGGGCCCAGACGCG
This sequence comes from Pseudomonas sp. PAMC 26793, assembly GCF_000313235.1. Taxonomy (NCBI): domain Bacteria; kingdom Pseudomonadati; phylum Pseudomonadota; class Gammaproteobacteria; order Pseudomonadales; family Pseudomonadaceae; genus Pseudomonas; species Pseudomonas sp. PAMC 26793. The sequence continues at coordinate 6,814 of NZ_AMXG01000026.1, read as the reverse complement.
CAACGCCTATGACTTCGACCTCAACGGCCACGCCAGCAATATCTATAACCCGGTGGACGTTGCCGAACCGGTCAAGGGCAGTTTCGTGGGCGGCGACCTGAACGACCCAGGCATCACCGCCAAGACCTTCGCTCGCAGTGCAGCGGTCTCGGACACCCTGGGTTTCATGGATGATCGCTTGCTGGTGACCGCCGGTTTGCGCCGCCAGGAACTGGTGGTTCAGGGCTTTGCCTACGGTACGGGCACTCGCACCGCCGATTACGACAAGTCGATCACCACACCGGTGTACGGCCTGGTGTTCAAGCCGTGGGACCATGTGTCGTTCTATGCCAACCATATTGAAGGCTTGGCCCAGGGCCCGACCGCACCTCAGACCGCCGGCAATGCCCCCATCACCAACGCCGGCCAAGCCTATGCCCCGGCGCGCTCGAAACAGACCGAAGCCGGGGTCAAGGTCGACATGGGCACCTACGGTGCAACCCTGGGTGTGTATCGCATTGAGCAACCCACCGATGGCTACTCACAACTCAGCGCCGACGGTTTAAGCGCCACCTATGTTCGCCAGGGCGAGCAAGTCAACAAAGGCGTGGAGCTTAACGTGTTCGGCGAGCCTATCGCAGGGCTGCGCCTGTTGGGCGGTGCGACCATCATCCACACCGAAGTCAACGGCACCCAGAACGGCGCGAACGACGGCAACCGCGCCATCGGCGTACCCACCTTCCAGCTGAATGCCGGCGTGGACTGGGATGTAGCGGGCCTGCAAGGCGTGACGGTGAACGGTCGGATGCTGCGCACCGGCGGCCAATATGCCGACGCGGCCAACAACCTCAGCCTGCCCGCCTGGAACCGCTTTGACGTGGGCGCCCGCTACACCTTCAAGGTGAACCAGCGTGACGTCACCCTCGGCGCCACCGTGGAAAACGTCGCCAATACCAAGTACTGGGAATCGGCCCTCGGCGGTTACCTGACTCAAGGCGACCCGCGCGTGGCCAAGTTGTCGGCCAGCATCGACTTCTGATCCGGGTTGGACACCGGGGTCACAACTGCGTAGTTTTTCACCCACTGCGCACAAGGACCCCGGCATGTCGCCCGACCTCACTTCCATCGAGCTGTTCCTCAAGGCGGTCAAGCTGGGCAACCTGTCCCGGGCGGCCGAGCAGTCCCATCTCTCCCTCTCTACCGCCAGCCGACGCCTGTCGCTGCTGGAGCAGCACTTCAAGGTCGCCCTGCTGCCGCCCCTTTGAAGAGTGTCGGGGGCAGTGGCGCGCCGGTGAATCCGGTGGTAATCAAGTAGCCGTTCAGTCGCCGTGGCGAATGTGCGAATCGCGGACTCGCCACTGGACTCAAGGCTGATGGGATTTCGCCAGGTACTCTTCGATATTGTTCATCTGATCGTCCCAGCCTCGGGAGTTCTTCTTGTAGGCCTTCTGGCGGCGAGCGCCCGGGATTGCGTCAAAACCTGACTCCATCACCCGCAACAAGATGCCTTCGGCGTGATCCTCGAGGGTGAACTCCACCAGGGTTGGGGTTTCCGTGTCGTAATCCACATCCTTGTCTACGGCGTAAGGATGCCAGCTGAATGAGAACCGCGCTTGTGGCTCAAGGCGCTCTATTTTCGCCTTCCACACCACGTGCTCGTAACCTGGATAAGTGATCGGGGCCTCAATGACCCGCCCTGCGGCAAACTGCTTGCCCTTGAGGGCGATGCCAAACCAGTTGCCGAATTGCTCGGCGTCGGTCAGTGCATCCCAGACCCGTTGACGTGGCGCGTTGAGCAGGACTTTACGTTTGATTTCATTTGATTCGTGCATGAGACACCTCCTGCATTGACAGTAGGCGACATCGACCAATGCGCAACCTTTGAGAAGGTATAAGGCATGAACAGCGTCATGCCCTGAAGACCTCAGACGTGGGGATCACCCGGCGCCTTGCTTGGCGTCGCGTATTGCGGCTTCAAGTGGCCATCCTGGTCAAGCAGCCAGGCATCCATGATCTGCCGCACCACCGGCCCCGCCACTCGGCCACCGGCCTCACCGTTCTCGATCATTACCGAAATCACGATCCGCGGGTGCTCCGCCGGGGCGAATCCGACGAACAAAGCGTTGTCGCGGTTGCGTTCCAGGGTCTTGAGACGGTTGTAACGCTCGCCCTGCTTAATCGCCACCACCTGCGCGGTACCACTCTTGCCGGCAATCCGGTATTGCGCACCGGCTGCAGCCGCCCGGGCGATACCTCGTGGGTCATGCATGACCAGTTGCATACCGTGGTTGACCTGCTCCCAGTCGCGCGGGTCTTTGAGCACGACGTTGGGCATCGGGTTTTCATCCACTGGCGGCACGCCGTTGATGGTCTTGGCCAGGTGCGGTCGGTTCCACACGCCTTTGTTGGCGATCAGCGCAGTGGCCTGGGCCAGTTGCAGCGGGGTGACCTGCATGTAGCCCTGGCCGATGCCGAGGATCACGGTTTCACCCGGGAACCACGGTTGGCGCCGGGTAGCGCGCTTCCAGGCCTGGGAAGGCATCAAGCCGGCCGACTCTTCGAACATGTCGAGGGAGACTTTCTGGCCAAGGCCGAATTCAGCCAGGTAGTCGTGCAGGCGGTCGATACCCAGCTTGTGGGCCAGGTCGTAGAAGTAGGTGTCGTTGGAGCGCATGATCGCTGCGTCCATGTCCACCCAGCCATCGCCACTGTGGTTCCAGTTGCGGTATTTGTGGTCGAAATCCGGGAGTTGGTAGTAACCGGGGTCGAACACGCGGGTCTGGGCGGTGACCACACCACTGTCGAGGCCGGCGATGGCCACTTCCGGCTTGATCGTCGAGCCCGGTGCGTAGAGCCCGCGCAGCACGCGGTTGAACAGCGGGCGATCGAGGGAATCGTGAAGCGCTGCGTACTCCTTGAAGCTGATACCGGTGACGAACAGGTTCGGGTCAAAGCTTGGCTTGCTGACCATCGCCAGGACTTCACCGGTTGCCGGGTCGAGAGCGACCACAGAACCGCGACGGTCGCCGAGGGCTTCTTCGGCAGCTTCCTGAAGTTTGACGTCCAGGCTCAGAACGATGTTTTTGCCGGGGATCGGATCGGTGTGCTTGAGCACCCGCAGTACGCGGCCCTGAGCGTTGGTTTCAACTTCTTCATAGCCGACGTGGCCATGCAGCTCGGACTCGTAGAAACGTTCGATCCCGGTTTTACCGATGGACTGCGTGCCCCGGTATTCCACCGAGTCGAGGGCCTTGGATTCTTTTTCGTTGATCCGGCCTACGTAGCCAATGGAGTGAGCAAAGTGCGCCCCCAACGGGTAATGGCGAACAAATTGCGGCTCGACATCCACGCCAGGCAGACGGAATTCGTTGACGGCCAGCACGGCGATCTGTTCTTCGGTCAGCTCGTAGAACAGCGTGACGGGTACGAAGGGATGACGCGCTTGCTTGAGCGCTTTATCAAATACGCCACGGTCCTCGGCAGGCAAATGCAGGAGGCTGACGATGGCGTCCAGCTCACCCTTGAGATCGGTCGTGCGTTCGCGGGTGATGGTCAGGTTATAGCTGGGCCGGTTGTCGGCAAGTACTACACCATTGCGGTCATAGATCAGGCCGCGCGTCGGTGTAATCGGTAGGACGTGGACGCGATTGTTTTCGGAAATGGTGGAGTGGTAGTCGTACTGCACCACCTGCAGGAAGTACATCCGGCCTACCAGGGCACAGGTGATGCCGATGACCAGCAGCGCACAGGCCAGCAGCCGCTTGTTGACCAGGCGGTTTTCTTTTTCGTGGTCCTTGATCGGTATCGGTTCAGGCATTTCTACAGCATCTCGTTGAAATAAGGTCGACGCCGCTTCCTGCGGAGAATAATCAGTCCCTGTGAAAATGTGCTGCACCATACCAAAAATGCGGAAACACTTTGCATCGAATTCCCTGAACGGTGTGCTTATAGGGGCTGTTCATGCACTTTGGTTTGGGACGTTGACTTTATTCATACGTTTTCATGCTGAGCAATCAGCTTAGGATGGACTTAGGCTCCAGGAAGGCTTCCAGGCCAAATGTGCCGTACTCGCGGCCAATACCCGATTGTTTGAAACCGCCAAACGGTGCAAGTGGCTCATGGGCGAGGGTATTGATCAGGACTCGGCCGGCATCGATATGGCTGGCCAGCCTGCGGGCGCGTTCGGGATTTGAGGACAGGATGTACGCCTGAAGGCCGTAGGGGGTGTCGTTGGCTATGGTCAGTGCCTCCTCCTCGGTCGCGTAGGTAATGATCGATAGCACCGGGCCGAAAATCTCTTCGCGGGCGATGGTCATTCGATTGGTCACGCGGCTGAATACGGTGGGTCTTACGAACCAGCCAGCCGTGATGCCTTCAGGCAAACCGGGGCCTCCTGCCAATAAATGAGCGCCCTCCTCAATCCCTATCTGAATGTAGCGCTGCACCCGCTCCCACTGTTTATGGCTGACCATGGGGCCGACGGTGGTGGCTGGATCACTAGGGTTGCCCGCTTGTACTTTGGCAACCTCCTCGACCATCAGCGTTTCGATTTCAGCCAGGCAGCTTTCAGGTACCAGGATTCGTGTGCCGGCGATGCACGCCTGGCCACTGTTCATGAAGCCGGCCTGGAGAGCCATGGGCACGGCGGTCTTGAGATCCGCATCATCGAGAATCAGCACCGGTGATTTGCCGCCCAGTTCCAGAGTGACGCGCTTCAAGGTCTCAGAGCCGGTACGCAGGATCATTTTGCCGACAGCCGTTGAGCCGGTGAAGGAGACTTTTGCGATGTCGGGATGGGCGCTCAACACGGCGCCTACGGTTTCGCCACGGCCGGTGACGATATTGAAAACGCCCGCGGGCAGCCCCGCTTCATGGAGTGCACGGGTGACGATGGAGGTCTGGATTGCGCTCATTTCACTGGGTTTGATCACAGCGGTACAGCCGGCGGCCAGCGCTGCAGCGAGCTTGCCGCAGATAAAACCGGCGTTGCTGTTCCAGGGCGTGATCAAGCCGGCCACACCCAACGGCTGCATGACCACCTCGGCAATGCCGATACGTCGGGAGAAGTTATAGTTCTCCAGTACCGAAGCGGCATCCTGCAGGACGCTGGCCGCGTGCTTGGCCATCCATCGCGCACGAGAAACCGGGGCTCCGTACTCTTCGATAATCCCGCTGATGAGTTCGTCCTCAATGGCTTCAACGGCGGCGTGCATGCGTTTGAGATAGTCGATGCGTATACCTTTCGAGCTGTGGGAGAACTCGGTAAAAGCTCGCTTGGCGGCTGCGATGGCATCCAGAGCATCTTGTTCATTTGCCAATCGAACCTGGCCAATACTCTGGCCTGTAGCCGGATTGAACAGATCAAAACGCTCTTCGCCATGAGGTGTCACAAAGGCGCCGTTGATGTAAATCCGATTGATGTATTGCATAGGTCCTCCGGGACACTGAGCTAGTGCGTCCTACGGTAAGTCACTATGATTGAGCTGATAAGCCGTGCAAATCTGCATGAGTTGATGAGTGATTCAGGACAATGAATACATCCGGACTGAATGAACTGGAAGCCGTATTGGCAGTGGCGCGACATCGAAGTTTTCGTGCCGCGGCGACTGAATTAAATGTATCGACCTCGGCGCTGAGCCACTCTATTGCAGGGCTCGAAGCGCGGATGGGGGTGAGGCTGTTCAATCGCACAACCCGCAGTGTGTCGTTATCTGAAGTGGGTGCAGAGTTTGTCGAGACGATTACTCCGGCACTGTTGAGCATTCGCACTGCGCTGGAACAGGCGGGAAATCGCAGTGCGGAGCCGAGCGGCACCTTGCGCCTGAATACCTCAGCGGGTGCCGCAAAGCAGGTGATGCCGCTGCTGCTGGAGTATCTGCGGCGTTATCCGCGGATGAAACTGGATATCGTCACTGAAGGGCGATTGGTAGACATCGTTGCCCAGGGATTTGATGCAGGAATTCGTCTAGGTGACACCGTTCCTCAAGACATGATCGCGGTCGATATCAGCCCAGTCCAGCGTTTTGCGGTATTGGGCAGCCCGGACTATTTTGTCAGCAACCCCGTCCCCGTCAGCCCAATGGATCTGAAGGTCCATCAATGTATTCGTAGCCGAATGCCTGGCGGTGCGATCTATCACTGGGAGTTTGAGCGTCATGGCGAAGCGCTTGCTATTGAGGTACAGGGGGCTTTGACCTTGGATAATCCTAGCCTGATGCTTGAGGCTGCCAGGGCGGGGCTGGGCCTAACCTACCTTACGGAATGGAATGCCGCGGCTGATTTAGCGAAGGGGACGTTAGTGCGTGTGCTGGAGGAGTGGACGCCATCTTTTGACCGTCTGCGCCTCTATTATCCAGGAAGACGTCATGTGCCAGCGGGATTAAGGGCGCTGATCGGGTTGATCAGGGAGAAAGGATTTTAAACAGCATCGCTGTGAGTTTTCGACCGCCCAAAACAAAACCCCTGATTGCGTTAGCAATCAGGGGTTCTGGAATTTAATCTTGACGATGACCTACTCTCACATGGGGAAACCCCACACTACCATCGGCGATGCATCGTTTCACTGCTGAGTTCGGGATGGGATCAGGTGGTTCCAATGCTCTATGGTCGTCAAGAAATTCGGGTACTGAGTCGTGACCAGATGGCCTCGCTTCAGCAAATTGGGTATGTGATAGCTTTCGGTGTTTGTGAGATTCGAACTTTCGGTTCGTTTCGTCTTCACACACCGCAATCTGGTGCTCTTTCGCTTTTCAGCTCGAAGCATACAAATTGCTTGGGTGTTATATGGTCAAGCCTCACGGGCAATTAGTATTGGTTAGCTCAACGCCTCACAGCG
>NZ_AMXG01000024.1:0-20322 GCF_000313235.1 Pseudomonas sp. PAMC 26793 | reverse complement strand
TTTAAGAAACCCTAAACTTGGCTCAGCAATCGTTGGTTACATCTTTGATTTCTCGCGGAGTAACTTGTGATGCTGATAATCTTGTTGACTATCAGTCTGACTCCACAAGCACCCACACGAATTGCTTGATTCAGTTGTTAAAGAGCGGTTGGTTAAGATCTTTCGTCTCAACCGAGGCGCGCATTCTACAGCAGCCTCATTTGCTGTCAAGTGATTATTTTCAGAAGTTTTCAAAGTTTCCTTTGTAACTTCAACCACTTGCGCTTCCGATCTCTCGTTAGCGGGAGGCGAATTCTACAGCGTTACACGCTGCTGTCAACACCTCTTTTTCTCCGCTTTCGACCGAGAAGATCGAACCGTTAATAGGGCAAACAACACGGCCTTACTAACTCCTTCTGGGCTTCGATGACCTGAAGCAACTCGCTGTCGAAACCTACATAACTCTTTGTTTACCAAGGAGTTTTCCGTTTCGACTGCGCCGGAAGTGGGGCGAATTATAGACTTCCAGAATCTGCCGTCAACCCTTAATTTAGCGTTTCTATCAATCCATCCCGACAATCGTAAAATCTGCCTATATATAGAGAAACACAGGACAAGCTGAGCAATATATTGCTCATCGCCACGCAGTTAAGCATCATAGCCACTTCTGCTTCTTTAAATACAACCTCGGACGAACACCCTCAATGACCACTTCACCCCGTAGCCTGGCTTCGACATTGTTTCCGGTCGGCCTGCTACTCATTGCCATGGCCTCCATTCAATCAGGCGCATCACTCGCCAAAAGCATGTTCCCCATTGTGGGCGCCCAAGGCACCACCACCCTGCGCCTGATTTTCGCCAGCGTGATCATGTTGCTTCTATTACGCCCATGGCGCGCCAAGCTCACAGCCAAGTCGCTACAGACCGTGGTCGTTTACGGAATGGCCCTGGGCGGAATGAACTTCCTCTTCTATATGTCGCTGCGGACCGTTCCGCTAGGCATCGCAGTGGCCCTGGAATTCACCGGCCCACTGGCCGTCGCCATTTATGCTTCGCGGCGCGCCGTGGACTTTCTCTGGATAGCCTTGGCCATCATTGGCCTTCTGCTGCTGATTCCCATAGGAGAAGCCAGCAACGGCATCGACCTGACAGGCGCCGCTTACGCACTGGGCGCAGGTGTGTGCTGGGCGCTCTATATTTTGTTCGGCCAAAAGGCCGGCGCTGACAACGGCGTACAGACCGCCGCCCTGGGTGTAATGATTGCCGCACTGTTTGTCGCGCCGATCGGAATCGTCCACGCGGGCACGGCATTACTCACTCCCTCCCTGATCCCGATCGCCATTGGTGTCGCCGTTTTATCCACCGCCCTGCCCTACACCCTGGAGATGGTCGCTCTGACTCGCCTGCCCGCCCGCACATTCGGAACCTTGATGAGTATCGAGCCCGCATTCGGCGCCCTGTCCGGCCTGTTTTTCCTTCAAGAACACTTATCCTTGGCGCAGTGGCTAGCGATCACCTGCATTATCCTGGCCTCGGTTGGCGCAACCCTGACCATGCGTAACGAATCAAAGCCACTCGTTCCCGCAGATTGATTCAGGATTTTACGTAGCTCTGGCATTTGCCGCTCAATTAGGCCATGTTTAAACCGTAACCCAGTGTCACTCATGGAGAATTTAGATAAGGACATCATGAACGCTACACTCGAGAGCGAGTAAAGCCAGCTTCGTGCAGCTAAGCGGGGCGGCTATTAAGGATAGGAATGAAGCGAATTTTGATGCTGTTCATGATTGTGGCAATCGCAGGTTGTGCCGCGACCACCAAGACCGAAGTGAAACGGGGAAAGAAGGGGCTGCATATCAACTGCTCGGGCCTGTCCTCCTCCTGGGACAAGTGCTACGCCAGTGCAGCCAATTCATGCGGCGCCAAAGGCTATAAAGTCATTGCCAAGTCAGGCGACAACGCCGAAGACCCAGGCGACTACCCGTTCGGCCTCAACCCCGCCGGCTACACCAGCCGAAGCATGATCGTCATCTGCAAATAACTGTCGACGCTCTCACAGCCTCGACAGCTGTTGACTGAGCACATCGTAGTTCGATGACAGGACCTGCGCCTGCACCTGAGGGCTGACCATCATCCGCGCCACCACCAGGGCGCCGATGCATTGCGACAGAATCGACCAAGCCAAATCCTCGCTGCCCAGCGTTGCAGCCCAGCCCGCCTGCAATCGGCAAATCCAGTCCTGCGCCTGTTGGCGTACCGCCACATCAGACCGCGCAATCTCCGCCCCCAGGCTCGGCAACGCACAGCCCGCCTCCGACTGCTCCACATGGGCCATGCTCAAATAGAACTTCAAACAGCGATCCAGCCGTTCCCGACTCTGCACACCATTACCATTCAAGCGTTCAAGGCTATGGCTCAATTCACGCTCGACAATCGAACTGAACAATTCGTCCTTCGAGGCGAAGTGGCTATAAAAGGCACCGCCACTCAAGCCAATGGCTTTCATCAAGCCATCCACCCCGACGCTGGCAAACCCTTCTTTCTTAGCCAAGGCGGCACTGCTATGCAGCAGCTTCTCTTTGGTTTCCTGCTTATGACTGGCCGAATATCGCATCACTTCCCTCTCTGTTGTCCGCTTGACGCCTGCGGGATCGTAGCATAACGTTCGTTTGGCAAACGATCGTTTACTAAAGGATCTCCCATGACGAACAACAAGAAAATCGTACTGGTAGTGGGTGCCGGCGATGCCACCGGTGGCGCCATCGCCAGGCGCTTTGCCCGAGAGGGTTATGTCGCCTGCGTTACCCGGCGCAGCGCCGATAAACTGCAACCCTTGGTGGAAAGCATCCAGGCGACAGGTGGAGAAGCGCATGGCTTTGCCTGCGATGCCCGCAAGGAAGAGGACGTTATCGCCCTGATCGAACAGATTGAAACCGAGTTGGGGCCCATAGAAGCCTTTGTCTTCAACATTGGCGCCAATGTGCCGTGCAGTATCCTGGAAGAAACCGCCCGCAAGTACTTCAAGATTTGGGAGATGGCCTGTTTCTCAGGCTTCCTCAACGCCCGGGAAGTGGCCAAGCGCATGGTCACCCGTAATCGCGGGACCATCCTGTTTACCGGTGCTACCGCCGGCTTGCGTGGCGCCGCCGGCTTTGCCGCATTCGCCGGAGCCAAACACGGGATCCGCGCACTGGCGCAAAGCATGGCTCGCGAACTGGGCCCGCGCAATATCCACGTCGCCCACGTGGTCGTGGATGGCGCCATCGACACTGACTTCATCCGCGACAACTTCCCGCAAAAATACGCCCTCAAGGATCAGGACGGTATTCTCAACCCCGAGCACATTGCCGATAACTATTGGTACCTGCATAGCCAGCCGCGGGACGCCTGGACCTTCGAGCTGGACCTGCGCCCCTGGAATGAACCCTGGTAAGCACGCCCCATAACAATAAACAGCGAGTACCCAGCATGAGTAAAACCGTGGAGTTCTTTTTCGACCTCGGCAGCCCGGCCACCTATTTGGCCTATACCCAGCTTCCAGGCCTGTGCGCGGCAACCGGAGCCCAGTTGATTTATAAGCCAATGCTACTGGGCGGCGTATTCAAAGCCACCGGCAACGCGTCACCGGCCACCGTTCCCGCCAAGGGCCGCTACATGTTCCAGGACCTGGCGCGCTATGCCCAGCGCTACAACGTCCCGCTCAAGTTCAATCCGCACTTTCCCATCAACACCTTGCTGCTGATGCGTGCGGTCACCGGCATTCAAATGCGTCAGCCCGAGCGCTTTCTCGACTCCATCGACTGCCTGTTCCGCGCACTTTGGGTAGAGGGCCGTCACTTGGGAGACCTGTCCGTGGTAGCCACAGTGCTGGCCGAACACGGCTTTGATCCCGAAGAAATCCTGGCGCTAACCAATGATGATGAGGTCAAGGCCGCCCTCAAGGACAACACCGAACACGCCATCGAACTTGGCGTATTCGGTGCCCCCAGCCTGTTTGTCGGCAACCAGCTGTTCTTTGGCCAGGATCGCCTGGACTTTGTGCGTGAAGCGCTGAGCTAGATCTCGGCCGTACGCACCTGCAACCACTCCAGCGCAGCGCCACTGAGCAGCGGACTCAGGCGCTCGCGCACTTGCGCATGGTAGTCGTTGAACCACTGGCGCTCTTCCACCGTCAGCAGCGACGGCTCAAGGCAACGGGTGTCGATCGGGCACAGGGTGAGTGTCTCGAACTTGAGGAACTCGCCAAACTCGGTCTTGCCCGCTTCACGGTTCAATACCAGGTTCTCGATGCGCACGCCCCAACGGCCCGGACGGTAAGTGCCCGGCTCGATGGACGTAATCATGCCTGCCTGCATCGCCGTTTGCGGCGCAGCGACGGCTTGGTAGGCGATCACCTGCGGACCTTCATGCACATTCAGGAAATAGCCTACGCCATGGCCGGTGCCGTGGCCGTAGTCCACGCCTTCAGCCCAGATCGGCGCGCGGGCAATGGCGTCCAGCAGCGGCGAGAGAATGCCTTTGGGGAAATGCGCGCGAGACAAGGCAATCACCCCCTTGAGCACTCGCGTACAGTCGCGCTTCTGCTCTTCGCTTGGCGTGCCGATAGGCACCATCCGCGTGATATCGGTCGTGCCGCCCAAGTACTGGCCACCCGAGTCGATCAGCAGCAACCCATCGCCTTCGATCAGCGCGTGCTCTTCTTCAGTCGCGTGATAGTGCGGCATCGCGCCATTGGCATTGAACGCGGCAATCGTGTTGAAGCTCAACGACACATAACCCGGACGACGGGTACGGGCCGCTGTCAGGTGTTCATCAATGGTCAGTTCGGTGATGCGCTCACGGCCCAACGCGCTGTCGAGCCAGGCAAAGAATTCACACAGCGCTGCGCCATCCTGCTCCATGGCCTGGCGAATATGCTCGGCGTCCGCCAGGCTTTTGCGCGACTTGGCCAAGGTGGTCGGGTTAAGCCCTTCGATCAGCGTCACGCCGCTGCCCAAGTTCTCCAGCAAGCCAGCAGTCACCCGTGCCGGGTCGACCTGCACACTGGCGCCCGAAGGAATGTCCTGCAACGCCGCCGCAACTTCGCTGTAATCCCGCAGGGTCACGCCATCCTGTTCCAGCACGGCGCGCAGCTCGGCGTCGACCTTGCTCAAGGCCACAAACAGCGTCGCCTGCTGCTGGCCAATCAAGGCAAAGGACACAAACACCGGATTGAACGAAACGTCGCCGCCGCGCAGGTTAAACAGCCAGGCAATGTCGTCCAGGGTCGCGATGAAATGCCAGTCGGCGCCCTTCTCCTTCAAGCTGGCACGCAGGGCTGCGAGCTTCTCGCCACGGCTGACGGTGGCCTGAGGCGGCAAATGCTGATAGATCGGCTGGTTCGGCAAGGTCGGACGGTCTTGCCAGACTTCATTCAACAGATCGATATCCGTACGCAAGCGTGCACCACGTGCCTCCAGCTTGCTGCCTAAAGTGCGAGCCGATGCAACGGCCATGACCGCGCCATCCACGGCCACCACACCGCCTTCTGGCGTCTGTTCCGCCAGCCACTCCAGCGGCCCGGGCTGACCGGGTTGCAGCTTGACCAACTCGATACCGCTGCCCTTGAGTTCCTTGGTCGCCTGTTCCCAATAGCGGCTGTCTGCCCATACACCGGCGAAATCGGCGGTGACAATCAGCGTACCCACCGAACCATGAAAACCCGACAACCACTGACGGCCCTGCCAGTAACCCGGCAGGTATTCGGACAAGTGCGGGTCGGCCGACGGCACCAACAGGGCATGAATGCCCTCGCGGCTCATCAGTTCGCGGGTGTGCGCCAGGCGCTGGGGAACCGTTCCATGGGTCAAAGGCTGTGTGCTCATCGTGTCTCCTGCTAACCACTAATAATTGTTATGGGGTCAAACGGCCCAGAAAGCCGGTGCGCTGGCCAGTGCGGCCTTGATCAGCCGTACCGCCTGATCGATGTCCTGCTCGGTGGTAAACCGCCCGAGGCTCAAGCGAATGGTGCGACCTGCGCTGCGGGCATCATGGCCCAGAGCCAGAAGCACGTGGGACGGAGCATTGCTTGCCGAATTGCAGGCCGAAGTGGCCGAGAAGGCGATGCCGGCACTCAACGCGGCGGAATTGAACTCGCCTTCGCTGAACGTCAGGCTCAAGGTGTGGGGAATACGCTGGGTAAGGCTGCCATTGAGGCGCACCCCGGCAATCGTATTCAGCTGTTCCAGCAAGCGCTCGCGCAAGGCAACAATGGTCGCCTTCTCTTCGGCAAAGGACGCTGCCGCCAGTGCAAACGCAGTCCCCATGCCGGCAATCTGGTGAGTCGCCAGGGTGCCGGAACGCAAGCCGCCTTCATGACCACCGCCGTGAATCTGCGCCAACACTTTCTGCTGCGCACGTGGGCCGACGTACAGCGCGCCGATACCCTTGGGACCATAGAGTTTGTGTGCGGAAAATGACATCAGGTCCACCGGCCACTCAGCCAGGTCAATCGCGACCTTGCCCGCGCCCTGCGCCGCATCCACGTGAAACAACGCACCGTGTTCACGCACTCGCGCGCCAATCGCCTGGATATCGTTAAGGGTGCCCAGCTCGTTGTTCACCAGCATCAGCGACACCAGGAAGGTGTCCTCACGCAACGCTTCGCTCACCGCCTCAACGCTGATCAAACCCTCGGCGTCCGGCACCAGGTACGTCACCGTAACCCCGGCTTCCTGCAGCTGGCGGGCGGTATCCAACGTGGCCTTGTGTTCAATCTGGCTGGTGATGATGTGCCCGCCGGCCACGCCTCGCGCCTGGGCAACGCCCTTGATGGCGAGGTTGTTGGACTCGGTGGCACCGGAGGTCCAGACGATCTGTGCCGGCTCCGCGCCGACCAGCTCAGCCACCTGGCCTCGCGCCTGTTCAACCGTTTGCCGGGCCCGTTGGCCGAACGCATGGGAACTGGACGCAGGGTTACCGAAGTTGGCGTTGAAGCCCAGGCACTCGACCATCACCTGGATGACCCGCTCATCCACCGGCGTGGTGGCGGCGTAGTCGAAATACAGCGGACGTTTATTCATGACGTTAAAGACTCGCAGAGCATGTTCCCGAGAACAACGTCTCAGGGGCAGCGATCAGGAAGGAAGATGGTTTACCTGATCCCGTGCCGTTAAAGAAAGACCACTTTATTTAAAAGTGCGTAGGAACGCTCCTGAAATTCAGCTTAACAGGCTCCGGGAAACGGATGGCAAACAAAAAACCCGAGGTTCCTGTGGGAAACCTCGGGTTCTTCAGACCTGGCCACTGACTCAACTGGCACGACCGTGGAGCGTCACGCCGCGCTCGGCATTCATTTCACCCTGCCGGTCGAAACCGAAGGTTTTCTGTGGCTGGCCGCTCAGCTCGGCTTTCTTCTGTTGGTATTCATCAAATGACAGGCCCCGACGGCTCAAGGCTTCCAGCGCCAGTTCCTTGCTCTCTTCAGCCGTGTACCCACGCAGTTCAGGTGACGAATGTGTCGCACAACCGGCAAGGACTGAGGTGACAAGCAATACGGAAATAGCGAGAAAACGGTTCATGGCGAAGGTCCTGCGAAACGGGCTGAAGTCAATGAGCACAGGCTACTCCCGGCCCTGCACGGTGAAAAATCATCAGCCGTGATAGTCGCTATCAACCATTGCGACACCCGTGATAGCCACACCTTATATTCCATAAAGAACTATAAATATGGAAATACGTTCATTTACGGAATAAATACAACCCTCTATAAATGGCCTCAACGCGCACGCCACTGTTCGCCTGGCAACTGTTGCCCAGGCAACAGCCCTTCAACAAAACACCAGGCAGGCAACACCGCCATTTTCCGACACCTGGCACAGAGCCCGCGCCAGTCAAGGGCTGCACGGTTTGGTACAGCTCTTGCTCAAGCCCTGCTACTGCTCTTGCCCTGAGCCACTGTTGAAAAAGGAACTGTTGATGACTCGTCCACTGAATGTCGTTGCCCTCTCCGGCGGAACCTGGCGTCCGTCCCGCACCTTGGTGTTGACCCAGGCCGTGCTGGCCGAACTGGCCAATCAATTGCCGATCCAGACCACCCTGATTGAACTGGGCGACATTGCCCGGCCACTGGGCGGCGCACTGTCACGCCAGGAACTGCCCGCCGACGTCGAGGCGCAACTGCACGCCATCGAACAGGCCGACCTGCTGATCGTCGCCGCCCCGGTGTATCGGGGCTCTTACCCTGGCCTGCTCAAGCACCTGTTCGACCTGGTCGACCTCAACGCCCTGATCAACACCCCAGTGTTGCTGGCGGCTACCGGCGGCAGCGAACGCCACGCCCTGGTACTCGATCACCAGTTGCGCCCGCTGTTCAGTTTCTTCCAGGCCCTGACCCTGCCCATTGGCGTGTACGCCACCGAGGCCGACTTCACCGACTACCAAATAACCAGTGAGCCCTTGAAGGCTCGCATTCGCCTTGCTGCAGAACGCGCCGCGCCGTTGTTTGCCGCGCATCCCACCTCTCTGCTGAAAATCGCTTAAGGATTTGTCATGGATGTTTTCTGGTTTCTGCCTACACACGGTGACGGCCATTACCTGGGCACCACCCAAGGCGCTCGCCCGGTCACCCTCAACTATTTGAAACAAGTCGCCCAAGCTGCGGACAACCTCGGCTACCACGGCGTGCTCATCCCCACCGGCCGCTCCTGCGAGGACTCCTGGGTCATCGCCTCGGCGCTGGTGCCACTGACCGAACGCCTGCGCTACCTGGTGGCGATTCGCCCGGGGATTATTTCGCCGACCGTCTCCGCACGCATGGCCGCCACCCTGGACCGCCTGTCCAATGGCCGCCTGTTGATCAACGTGGTGACTGGCGGCGACCCCGACGAAAACCGCGGCGACGGCAGCTTCCTCGATCACAGCGAACGCTACGAAGTGACCGACGAATTCCTCAAGATCTGGCGCCGCGTGTTGCAGGGCGAATCGGTGGACTTCGAAGGCAAACACCTGCGGGTGCAGAACGCCAAGGCACTTTACCCGCCGGTGCAGAAGCCATATCCGCCCTTGTACTTCGGCGGTTCCTCGGACGCTGCCCATGACCTCGCCGCCGAACAAGTCGACGTGTACCTGACCTGGGGCGAACCACCGGCCGCCGTCGCGGAAAAACTCGCCGACGTGCGTGAGCGCGCCGCCCGCCACGGTCGCACCGTCAAGTTCGGGATTCGCCTGCATGTGATCGTGCGGGAAACCGAAGAAGACGCCTGGAAAGCCGCCGCCAAACTGATCGAACACATCAGCGACGAAACCATCGCCGCCGCGCAGAAATCCTTCTCACGCTTTGACTCCGAAGGCCAGCGGCGCATGGCCGCACTGCACGACGGGCGCCGCGACAACCTGGAAATCGCCCCCAACCTGTGGGCCGGCGTCGGCCTGGTGCGTGGCGGCGCGGGCACGGCCTTAGTGGGCAACCCCCAGCAAGTTGCCGAGCGGATCAAGGAATACGCGGACCTGGGCATCGAAAGCTTCATCTTCTCCGGCTACCCGCACCTGGAAGAGGCGTATCGCTTTGCCGAACTGGTGTTCCCGCTGCTGCCGGAACCCTACGCGAGCCTGGCCGGGCGCGGCGTCACCAACCTCACCGGACCGTTCGGCGAAATGATTGCCAACGACGTCCTGCCGGCAAAAGCCAAGGCCTGACTTGCCGTCTGCCGGGGGTACGCCCCGGCACACCATGAGGAATCCCGCATGACAGCCAAACCCAACAGCGTCCTGCCCTCACCGTTGCAGACAGCCAAACTGCTGGCCGCCGAATTTGCCCTCACCGCCGTCGAACGTGACGAGCGCGGCGGCACACCCAAGACCGAACGTGACGCGCTGCGCCAAAGCGGCTTGCTGGCCCTGAGCATCCCCACCCAATACGGCGGCCTCGGCGCCCGCTGGAGCGAGACCCTGGAGATCGTTCGCGAGTTCGCCAAAGTCGACAGCTCCATCGCCCACGTCTTCGGCTTTCATCACCTGATGCTCGCCACCGTTCGCCTGTTCTCCCGCCCGGAGCAATGGCAACCCTGGTTCGAACAAACCGCGCGCAAAAACTGGTTCTGGGGCAACGCCCTCAACCCGCTGGACACGCGCACGGTGGTCAAGGCCTACAAAGGCTGGCACGAATTCTCCGGCAAGAAGAGTTTTTGCTCCGGCGCCAGCGACTCGGAAATGCTAATTGCATCGGCCGTGGATGAAAGCGCCGGCGGCAAACTGCTGATCGCCGCCATCCCCAGCGGGCGCAGCGGCATCACCCTGCACAATGACTGGAACAACATCGGCCAGCGCCAGACCGACAGCGGCAGCGCCAGCTTCGAACGAGTACGGGTGGAAGAGTCGGAGTTGCTCCTCGATCCCGGCCCGCTGAGCACGCCCTTCGCCTGCCTGCGCCCGCTGATCGCCCAGTTGACCTTCACCCATATGTTCCTCGGCATCGCCGAAGGCGCCTTTGCCGAAGCCCGGAATTACACCCTGACCGAAACCCGGCCCTGGCATAAATCCACGGTGCAGGACATCCGCCAGGACCCGTATGTGCTCAATCACTACGGCGAATTCTGGGTCGCCCTTGAAGGCGTGCGCCTGCTGGTGGAACGTGCCGCCGAGCTACTGGACCAGGCCTGGGCCAAAGGCCCGAGCCTCAGCGAAAGCGAGCGCGGTGAACTGGCCATTGCCATCGCCACCGCCAAGGTCGCCGCCACCCGCAACGGCCTGGAGCTGTGCAGCCGCCTGTTCGAAGTCACCGGCGCGCGTTCCACCCACGCCTCCCTGCGCCTGGACCGGCACTGGCGCAACCTGCGCACGCAAACCTTGCACGATCCGGTGGATTACAAACTCCACGAACTGGGGGACTGGGCGTTGAACCAGTCCCTGCCGATTCCCACGTTCTACTCCTAGAAGAGGTGCCCATGCAGCTTTTAACCTTACCGCCCTCGCCCGCTCTTGCGACCTCGATCCGCGCCACGGCCCAGGTCTTCGAAGACCCGAAATCCCAGGCGCTGCTGGCGCACATCCAGCAAGTCGCGCCCAGCGAAGCCAGCGTGCTGATCATCGGCGAAACCGGCACCGGTAAAGAGCTGGTGGCGCGCCATATCCACAACCTCAGCGCCCGGCGCAACCGGCCGTTCGTGGCGGTAAACTGCGGCGCGTTTTCCGAATCCCTGGTGGAAGCCGAGCTGTTCGGCCATGAAAAAGGCGCCTTCACCGGCGCCCTCAGCGCCAAGGCCGGCTGGTTCGAAGAGGCCGACGGCGGCACCCTGTTCCTCGATGAAATCGGTGATTTGCCGATGGCGATTCAGGTCAAGCTGCTGCGGGTACTCCAGGAGCGCGAAGTGGTGCGCCTGGGCTCACGCAAAAGCATTCCCATCGACGTGCGGGTATTGGCGGCCACCAACGTTCAGTTGGAAAAAGCTATCAACGCCGGGCATTTCCGCGAAGACCTCTACTACCGCCTCGACGTGGTCAGCCTCGAACTCAGCCCGTTGCGGGACCGGCCCGGCGACATCCTGCCCCTGACCCGGCACTTTATAGAAGCCTACAGCCAGCGCCTGGGTTACGGCCCGATCACGATCAGCCGCGAGGCCGAGCAGAAACTCAAAAGCTACAGTTGGCCGGGCAACATCCGCGAGCTGGAAAACGTAATCCATCACACCCTGCTGATCTGCCGCAACGGCGTGATCGAACGCGACGACCTGCGCCTGTCGAACATGCGCATCGAGCGTCAGGACGACAGCCAGCACGGCACCGACAATAGCGCCGAAGCCCTGCTGGAACGCGCCTTTCAAAAACTCTTCGAGGAACAGGCCGGCGCCCTGCATGAAAAGGTCGAGGACGCACTGCTGCGCGCCGCCTACCGCTTCAGCCATTACAACCAGGTGCACACCGCCAACCTGCTGGGCCTGAGCCGCAACGTGACGCGTACCCGCTTGATCAAGATCGGCGAGCTGGCCGTGAACAAGCGCCGCCCCGGCGAAAACGTACAGGGCGAGCGCATGCTGCACCTGTCAATTTAGGCGGCAGTGCAAGGCGTTGTCATGGCTGCGCTCGATACTGCGCAGCACCTGGAACGAACCGAAGGTCACTGCCGTGGCCTGGTGGGCGCGTATCAGCGTCCAGAAATCTTCTTCACCGTGCTCAAAACACTTGAAGGCCGCCTCACCGTCCTCGCGGGAGCGCCATTGCAAGTAGCTGAGCACCCGGCGGCCATCATCGCTGACCTGCACGCTGGCATTGATAAAGCCGCGGTGGTCCTGGGCCAGGCGCTCGCTTTGGGATGACAGGGCCGCTACCAACGCGGATTGCTGCTGAGGTTCGATCTGGAACTCGACCATCTGGGTGAAACTCAGACTCTTCTCTAATACGTGCATGAACATTCCCCTTTTACCGTAGGCACAATCTTGCGATTGGATGCCACGCAGGGTAAAACCTCTAGTTAAGTCAAGGTCAAGGGCTTTTTCATGGTCACCAAAGAACTCACCGTCGGCCAATTGGCAGCCCGCAGCGGCGTCGCCGTTACCGCCCTGCACTTCTACGAAACCAAGGGGTTGATCAAGAGCAGCCGCAACGCCGGCAATCAACGGCGCTACTCGCGGGACGTGTTGCGCCGGGTGGCGGTGATCAAGATTGCCCAGCGTTTGGGCATCCCTCTGGCGACGATCCATGAGGCACTGCAAACCCTGCCCGATGGCCGCACGCCCACCGCCGCTGACTGGGAGCGCCTGTCTGCGTTGTGGCGTGAGGACCTGGACCGGCGCATCGACAAACTGATGCTGCTGCGGGACAAACTCAGTGGCTGTATTGGCTGCGGGTGCCTGTCGATGGAGGCGTGCCCGCTGCGCAATCAGGATGACGTACTGGGTGAACGCGGGCCTGGGGCACAGTTGCTGGAGCCCAGCGTAAATCCCTGATAAGGAAACCCGCTCCCACATTTTGATCTCCATCAGACTTAGAAACCGGGGGCTATCTGGCCTTTATAGCGGGTCAGGATGAACTGGCGCACTTCATCGGAGTTCAACGCCTTGGCCAGTTTCTCGATACCCGGGTCGTTGATGTTGTCCGGGCGCGCTACCAGATACTCGACGTACAGGCTCTTGCCCTTCTCGACGATCAACGCGCTGTTGGTGTCGATCCCCGCTTCCAGGGCGTAGTTGGCGAACACGAACGCCAGGTCCACCTGGCTCACCGAGCGAGCCAGCAACGCCCCTTCCAACTCACGAATTTTCAGGTGCTTGGGGTTTTCGACGATGTCCCGTGGGGTGGCCAGGGTGTTGCTCGGGTCCTTGAGTTTGATCAGGCCGGCTTCATCCAGCAGCACCAGCGCACGGCCGGTGTTGACCGGGTCGTTGGGGATCGACACTGTGGCGCCGTCTTTCAACTCAGCGATGTTTTTGATCTTGGTCGAATAGGCACCAAACGGCTCGATGTGCACGCCAACCACCGGCACCAGATTGGTATGCCGGGTTTTGTTGTAGTCATCCAGGAAAGGCCGGTACTGATAGTAGTTGGCGTCAATGTTCTTCAGCGCCAGTTGTTGGTTGGGCTGGATGAAGTCGGTGAAGACCTTGATTTGCAGGTCCACGCCCTCCTTGGCCAGCACGGGTTTGACGAACTCCAGGATCTCGGCGTGAGGCACGGGCGTGGCGCCGACGACCAGCGTCTCGTTGGCAAAAGCGTTGAAGGACAAGACAGCGGCCAAGATGGCCAGGGATTTTTTCATGGTTGCTCCGAAGGCATTAGTTATAGGAATCAACGGCGGCTGTAACGCGCCACCAAACGGTCACCGGTCATTTGCAGGGCCTGCACCAGCACCAACAGCAGCAACACCGTGATCACCATCACGTCGGTCTGGAAACGCTGATAGCCATAGCGAATTGCCAGGTCGCCCAGGCCACCGCCACCGATCACCCCGGCCATCGCGGTGTAGTCCACCAGCACAATCGCGGTAACGGTGACCGCTGCCAGCAGCCCGCCCCGGGCTTCCGGCAACAGCGTGTGGCGGATCACCTGCCAGGTGCTGGCGCCCATGGATTGGGTGGCTTCCACCACACCACGGTCGACTTCACGCAAGGCGGTTTCCACCAGCCGCGCAAAGAAAGGCGTACAGCCCACCACCAACGGCGGAATCGTGCCGGGCACGCCCAGGGAGGTGCCCACCAGCAAGGTGGTCACCGGGATCAGCACAATCAGCAGGATGATGAACGGCAGCGAACGCAGCACGTTCACCACCACCGACAGCACCCGATACACCACCAGGGTTTCGTGCAACTGGCGCTTGCCGGTAAGGAACAGCACCACCCCGAGCGGCAACCCCAACAGCACGGTAAAACCCAGGGCCGCAGTGAGCATGCTCAAGGTTTCCAGGCAGGCTTGGCCGATGTCGGCCCAGTAGATGTTTTTAAACAGCTCGGCCATGGTTCAGGACCAGTCGTGACGCGGTGGCTTGGCACCGTTGAGCAACCAGTTGCCCACCACGTGATACTTCCAGCGCACCGGATCATGCAGGGTGTGCACCCGGGCGTTGCGCCAGTGACGGTCGAAGTTGTGTTTCTTCAAAGTGGAACGGGTGCCGCCGAGTTCGAAGAGCTTGTTGCTGGCTTCGATGGCGATTTCAGTGGTCAGTACCTTGGCTCGGGCGACCGCCAGGGAAGCGTGGGCGACGTTGTCTTCATCGGGTACCGGGCGCGCGGCGTCCAGGGCTTTTCCGGCGCGCTCCAGCAAGGCTTCCGCCGCTTCCAGACGAATATCCAATGCGCCGATCTGGATGATGGTCAGCGGATCTTCACTGGCTTTTTCCACCCCGGCATCAATCCACGGGCGGGCGAATTGCCGGACGAACTGCACCGTGTCACGCAGCGCGGCACGGGCGATGCCGGCGTCGATGGCGGCGGTAGTCAATTGTGCGAAAGGGCCGGCTAGCGTCGGCGAATCGTAGGAGCGATGAGTAGGAAACAGATTGAAAGCCGGCACCTTCAAGTCATCAGCCAGCACCGTGCCGCTGGACGTGGTGCGCTGCCCCATGCTGTCCCAGTCGTCGACCACCACCAAGCCTTCAGTGCCGCGGGACACGAACGCCAACTGCGCATTTTGCTGTTCATCCAGCGCCAGCACCGCCAGCCAGTGGGCGTACAGCGAACCGGTGCAATACCCCTTGCGACCGTTGATCACATAGCCATCGCCTTGCCGGCGGATGGTCGCCTGGATGTCTTGGACGTTCTTACCGGCGGTTTCCGACAGTGCATTGGCAAACCGATGCCCTTCCAGCGCCAGGCCAAAAAAGTACGCCTGCTGCTCGGGGGTGCCCTGCAGACGGATGTCTTCCAGCAGGCAGTAATGGTTCTGCGGGATCTGACCCAGCGACGGGTCGGCCGCCGAGATGATCGCAATCACCTGGGCCAACACCGCGTAGGACACCTGGGCGCCGCCAAACTCGCGAGGCACGCTGATGCCCCACAAGCCGCTGTTGGAATACAGATCCACCACTTCGGCCGGCACCTGGCGGGTGCGGTCACGTTCGGCGTCTTGTTCCAGCAACACGGCGGCGACCCGATGGGCAACGGCCAGGGCCTGGGCCTCGTCGCGGATCAGTTCGGCGTGGGGCGTGTGAATCGGGTAATCGGCAGATACAGGCAGTACGGACATACAACGCTCTCGGGCGAATGATTGACCTGAGGCATTGCAGCTTCTGTGCCTGAGGCGCCAGGCCTTCAAACACAAGGATTTGCGCCCGATGTACACGCGGCAGACCGCCCACGGCGCAGCAAACTGCCGGTTTGCTGTTGCCTGGCCAACACCTCGTCGGCTGCCCGCAGGCCACGGCGCACGTGGCCTATAGTGAAAAGGCCGTCCCTCCATAACCACAATCAAGGAGAACGATATGAGCGTTAAACCTATTCCCGAGGGCTATCACAGCATCACGCCGTACCTGGGTATCGAAAAAGCCGCTGAGGCCATCGAGTTCTACAAGAAAGCCTTCGGCGCCACCGAAGTCATGCGCCTGGACATGCCCGACGGCAAGATCGGCCATGCCGAACTGCGCATTGGCGATTCGGCGATCATGATGGCCTCACCCTGTGGCGAAATGTCTTTCGGCAGCCCGGGAAAAGAACACCCCAGTGTGTGCCTGCATCTCTATGTTCAGGACGTCGACCAACAGTTCGCCCAGGCCATCAAGGCCGGCGGCACCGCGATTTCAGCACCCAAGGATCAATTCTACGGTGACCGCTCCGGGACACTGAAAGACCCGTTCGGGCATGTGTGGTTTTTGGCCACACGCAAGGAGGACTTGACCGAGGCGCAGGTTCGCCAGCGTGCCGAGGCGTTGTTCAAGCAAGGATGAAGTCGCCTGGGCGACACAACCCAACTGTGGGAGCTGGCTTGCCTGCGATGGCATCACCTCGGTGCGACTGATACACCGAATGGCCTGCATCGCAGGCGAGCCAGCTCCCACAGTTGACCTGCACTGCCTGAAAGATCGGGCTTCAACACACTTCATGAACAACCCCTCCACGTTTTCCCCCTTGCCCCAGGCGCCGTGTGATTTCAGGATGCAGGCAATCATCACAAGGAGTCATTCCATGTTCGCCGGATTCCAAAAAGACCAGCGCCACGTCAACGGCGTGGACATCTGCTACCGCAAAGGCGGCACAGGTCCCGGCCTGCTCCTGCTGCACGGGCACCCGCAGACCCACGTCATCTGGCACAAGGTCGCCGAGCAACTGGCCGAACACTTCACCGTGGTCGCCGCCGACCTGCGCGGTTACGGCGACAGCAGCAAGCCCGCCGCCAATGACCACCACACCCACTATTCCAAACGCGAAATGGCCCGCGACGGCGTCGAATTGATGAAGGCCTTGGGCTTCGAGGAATTCTCGGTACTGGCCCACGACCGTGGCGCCCGAGTCGCCCATCGCCTGGCCCTGGACCATCCCAAGGCCGTGCAGCGCATGGTCCTGCTGGACATCGCACCGACCCTGGCCATGTACGCCCAGACCGACGAAGCCTTCGCCCGCGCCTACTGGCACTGGTTCTTCCTGATCCGCCCGGCGCCGCTGCCCGAGAGCCTGATCGAGGGCAATCCGGAACTGTACCTGCGCAGCGTCATGGGCAGCCGCAGCGCCGGCCTCAAGCCGTTCACCGATGAAGCCTTCGCCGAATACCTGCGCTGCCTGAAACTGCCCGGTACCGCCACTGGCATTTGCGAAGACTACCGCGCCGCTGCCGGCATCGACCTTGAGCACGACCGCGCCGATATCGACAAAGGCAATCACCTGGAACTGCCATTGCTGGTGATGTGGGGCGCCGAAGGCACCGTCGGCCGCTGCTTCGACCCCCTCCAGGAATGGCAGAAAGTCGCTACCGACGTACGTGGCAAGGCCCTGCCGGCCGGCCACTACATCGCTGAAGAAGCCCCTGAACTGTTGCTCGGCGAAGTCCTGGCCTTCCTTCGCTGAGCCGTTATGAACCGCTGACCTGACCGCTCCCGCCCCGCTGGCTTGAAACAGCCTGCGACGGGAGCTGCTTGCCCAAAAAACGTCTCGAGATAATAAAAATGACAATCAGAAAACTGCTGGGAACCCTGTATGTGCAGGTGATCATCGCCATTGTGCTGGGCGTGTTGATCGGCAACCACTGGCCGCAGGTGGGTATCGACCTCAAGCCGTTGGGCGACGGGTTTATCAAGCTGATCAAGATGATCATCGGCCCGATCATTTTCTGCACCGTGGTCTCCGGCATCACCAGCATGCATGACGTGAAGCAGGTGGGCCGCGTGGGTGGCAAGGCGCTGCTGTACTTTGAGATCGTCTCCAGCATCGCCCTGGTGATCGGCATCCTTGCCGCGCACCTGCTGCACCCGGGCGTGGGTTTCAATATTGATGTGAAAACCCTCGACACCTCGGCCATCGCCGGTTTTGTCGGCCAGGCCGAACACGGCGAAGGTGTCACCGGATTCCTGATGCATGTGATCCCGACGACCTTCTTCGACGCCTTCTCCAAAGGCGAAATCCTCCCGGTGCTGTTTGTGTCAGTGCTGTTCGGCCTCGGGCTGGTGATGATCGGCGAGAAGGGCCGGCCCCTGGTGGGCGTGATCAACCAGGCCAGCGAAGTATTCTTCCGCATCGTCGGGATGATCAGTCGCGTCGCACCGATCGGGGCCTTCGGGGCCATCGCCTTCACCATCGGCAAGTACGGCCTGGGTTCGCTGCTGCCGCTGTTGAAACTGGTGGGCACGTTCTACGTCACCGCGTTTTTCTTCGTCGCCGTGGTGCTGGGCAGCATTGCCCGTTATGTAGGATTCAGCATCTTCAAGCTGCTGACCTACATCAAAGCCGAGCTGTTGATCGTGCTGGGCACCAGCTCCTCCGAATCTGCGCTGCCGCAGCTGATCCAGAAACTCGAAAGCCTTGGCGCGTCCAAAGGCGTGGTGGGGATCGTGGTGCCCACCGGCTACACCTTCAACCTGGACGGTACCAACATCTATATGACCCTGGCGGTGCTGTTCCTGGCCCAGGCGACCAACATCGACCTGACGCTGGAGCAACAACTGACCCTGCTGGCGGTGGCGATGCTCACCTCCAAAGGCGCCGGTGCAGTGGTGGGCGCAGGCTTTGTCGCGCTGGCCGCCAGCCTCGCGGTGGTGCCGACGGTGCCGGTGGCGGCGATGGTGTTGATCCTGGGTGTGGACCGGTTCATGGCTGAATGCCGCTCGCTGACCAACATCATCGGCAATGCCGTGGCGGCGCTGGTGGTGGCTGCGTGGGAAGGTGAACTGGATCGCGAAAAAATGGCGCCCATCGCCCTCAAGCACGGCCGCCATGCACGGGCCGCCGCCCAGGCGAAGATCGCCGCCGAGTAACCCTTAAACCCCGATCCCCTGTGGCGAGGGAGCTTGCTCCCGCTGGGCTGCGTAGCGGCCCCAAAAAAGATGGGAGCGCTACGCACTCCAGCGGGAGCAAGCTCCCTCGCCACAGCAAGCTCCCTTACCACAGCAAGCTCCCTTACCACAGAAGCTCCCTCGCCACACCGGTGCTATTCTGGCGGTTCATGCCGCCACGCCTGTTTCTGATGACTAACAAGAAAGATACCGTGCCCCTACCTGAAGACCTGCGGGTATTCCTGACTGTGATCCGCAAGGCCGGCTTTGCTGCGGCTGCCGATGAGCTGGGGTTGTCCCCTGCCTATGTCAGCAAGCGTATCCAGATTCTCGAAACCACCCTTGCCACTCGCCTGCTGCACCGCACCAGCCGTCGCATTGCCCTGACGGAAGACGGTGAACGGGTGCAGCGCTGGGCGGTGCGTATTCTCGAAGATTTCCAGCAACTGTCCGACGAACTGTCCGATGCCCACGACAGCCCCCGCGGCCACCTGCATTTGTGCAGCAGCTTCGGTTTCGGCCGTAACCATGTGGCGCCAGCCTTGTCGCTGCTGGCCGAACAATACCCGGACCTGGAAATTCGCCTGGACCTGTTCGACCGGGTGGTGGATATCGTCAGCGAGGGTTTTGACCTGGAGATCCGCGTGGGCGACGACATTCCCGGCCAACACATCGGCCGCCGGCTGGTGAGCAACCGCCGGGTGCTGTGTGCGGCGCCCGCCTATCTCGAACGCCGTGGCACACCGCAGTACTTGAGTGACCTGGAACAGCACGACTGCCTGGTGCTCAAGGAGCGGGATAACGCGTTTGGCATCTGGCACCTGGAGCGCGATGGCGTGCAGGACAGCGTGCGCGTGCGCGGGCCGTTGTCGTCCAATAACGGTGAGATTGTCTTGCAATGGGCGCTTGATGGGCGTGGGGTGTTGCTACGCTCGATGTGGGACGTGAAGCCGCTGCTGGAACAGGGGAAACTGGTGCAGGTGCTGCACGACTACACCCAGAGCGCCAACGTGTGGGCGGTGTACCCGACGCGGTTGGCGTACTCCGGGAAGTTGCGGGCGTGTGTGGAGTTTTTGCAGGAGCACTTTAAGGGGTTGTCGATTTAGCGCGTCGGGGTTGGGTACATATCCATTGTTGCGGTAACGGCCAGCTTGAGTGTTGTAGAGCAAAAGCCAAATCAAAAGCGGGCACGGTCCAAATGTGGGAGCGGGCTTGCTCGCGAAGGTCGTTAACGATGACGCGGGCATTCTGGATGAACGCGGCGCTCTCAGGTTTTTCGCGAGCAAGCCCGCTCCCACAGAAAAGCAGCTCTGCTTTCGCTCTGGCTTCTAACACTCAAGCCGGCCGGGAGGCCGCTGTGCTTTTGATCTGACTGCCCCAATAAGCCCGAGGCCGAACGCAGGCAGTGCGGAGCAGCCAACCTACAACAACATCCCTATCACCCGAGCCAAGGATTGGCC